>JAADHR010000195.1 GCA_013151735.1 Calditrichota bacterium
GTGGAGAAAAATGTGAGGGAATGTGTGTGACGAAGCGTCGTCTAATAGGACTCCTCGGAGTTCTTCTGCTTTTGGTTGTTGTTTCAAAATTGGCGTGGTCGGCGGAAACTGACATACTCCTTGAAAAGGTGCCTGATGGCTATCGAATAACCTACACCTTGCCGACCGTTCACTTTCGGGCCCAGCCGAAATCGGGTCAAAAAGTTCCCTTTTTCCGCGGCGGCCGCTATCTGCCGCAGCCCGGGCAACCCATTCTGCCCGTCAAAAGTTTTGCTCTGATTCTTCCGGGAAACCAGCAGCCCGAGATTCGGATTCTGGACTCACGCACGGAAACACTGACAGGTGTTACCGTCCCCACATTTCCCGATTCTCTCAAACGCTTTGTGGACAAAAGAGCCTCCGATCGCATTCTGGAAATGGCCGGGAAAACCGAATGGTTTGGTGTCCCCGTTTTTTCGTTTCACATTCGCCCTTTTTACTATGATTCGCTTGCCCACACGCTGAAGATCGTACGAAAAGCGGTTGCTTTGATTCGGGTACGCTCGGCCGATGGGTCAACGATTGCCCTTCCGCGGGAGCTTTCTCTCTGGCAAAAGAACATTCTGAAGAAGGAAACCCTCAATTTTGATCACCTGAATTTTCAAATCAAACAAAAGCCCCTGAAAAAAGCGGCGGGAACCTGGTACAATCCTGCCTATCATTATGTGAAATTTTATATCAGCCAGCAGGGGATCTACACGGTTACCTACCACGAGCTGGTTGACAGCCTTGGACTGCCGTCAACTCTGGATCCCCGAAAATTTAAAATCTTCTGCAAGGGAAAACAGATTCCAATCGAGGTCATTACACAGGATTCTACCCGATTTCAACCGGGGGATTCTGTACGATTTTACGGCGATTGGAATCGGGGAACGGACGGCTATTACGACACGTACACGGACACGTCGGTTTACTGGTTCACCTACGACGGGGGCCCCGGCCGGCGAATGCGGGTGAAAGCGGCATCCGGTAAAAACGGCGTTCTGGCGCAGTCTTTCTACAAGAAAGCCCATTTTGAAGAGGATCACATTTATTATTTTGGAGATAACGATTTATCGATTTTTAGTTCCGATGTTTCACCGGGAGAAGGCTGGATCTGGGACCGCATCTACGCAGGCGATTCATTTTCCTACACCGTAAACGCTCCCCATTTGGTGGAAGGGGAGCGCCCGGATTCCATCCGGATTCGATTGCGAGGGATCACGGCCGATATTCAAAATCCCGATCACCACATCCGAATTTATTTGAATGATTCTGAAATCGGGGATTTTCGCTTCGACGGCATTCAGGAGATTCTTTACAATACGGCCCTTCCCAAAGGGCTGCTCAAAAGCGGGAGTAACACGGTTCGCATCCAGTCTGCCGGAGATACCGGGGCCAGCCGCGACGCCGTTTATCTGGATTGGATCGAATTGTCGTATAACCGGAGCTATGTGGCGTCGGACAATTATTTGGAAGCGCAGTCTCCCGCAGATGTCGAAGATACCACCGTGGTGTACCGGGTCACTCTGCTGCACAGTCCCTCTATTTTGGTGTACGACCTGACGGATTCGGTTCGAATCGAAGCCTCTAAAATCGAAAAATACGGCTCGGATCGCTATTATGTACAGTTTGCGGATTTTGTAGAAAAACCAAAAGATTATTGGATCACCACCGAATCGGCCCTTAAACATCCCGATCGGATGATCGTTGATGCCCCGTCACACCTTCGGGATGAAAACCGGGGAGCGGATTATGTGATCATTACGGCGGCCCCTTTTTTGGAACAGGCCAATCGGCTGGCGGCCTACCGGCAGAGTCACAACGGTTTTCGTACAGCCGTTGTTGATGTTCAGAATATTTTCGACGAATTTTCTTACGGGATTTTTTATCCTCCGGCCATTCGGGATTTCTTGAAATATGCTTACGATCACTGGACAGCGCCTGCCCCTGCGTACGTGCTCTTTTTGGGTGACGGCACGTGGGACTACAAACATCATCTGGAGAACAGCGTCAATCGGAATTTTGTGCCGCCCATCGCGAATCCGGTCTCCGATAACCGGTATGTGGCATTCAACAGCCGGGAGCCCTATGTGCCGCAGATGTTTGCCGGAAGGCTTCCTGTAAAATCGCGTGCCGAGGCGCAAACGGTCATTGACAAAATCATTCGGTATGAACAGACTTCTCCTGCCGCCTGGAAAAAGCGGGTCGTCTTTTTAAATGGGGGGGTGAATGATTGGGAACAGAATCTGTTTAAATCGGAGTCCGAATCGCTGATTCGGGATTTTGTGATTCCGGCGCCCTTTGGCGGAACGGTGACCCGCATCTACAAAGAAAGCGAAGGCCGCCTGGTAGGGGAACTGCGTCCCGAAATTATGGCTGCCATCGATCGCGGATGTCTCTGGTTCAATTTTATGGGACATGCCGGCAGTGACACCTGGGACCTCATGATTCAAAATGAGGACATCCCCGAACTGAAGAATGGAGAAAAACTGCCCCTTATTACCAGTATGACCTGTCACACGGCCCGATTTGCCAATCCGTTCATGGACAGTTTTGCCGAAGCCTTTGTGACAACACCCGACCGGGGAGCCATCGCATTTTGGGGTACCACCGGATGGGGATACATTTATCAGGATAATTTTCTGTTGACCACCCTGTTTCAGTATGTTCTGCAGGATACGCTTTTGGATTTGGGGCCGGCTACCACATTGGCGCGTGTTCACCTCTGGCAGGAGCTGGGGGATACACCCACCAATCGCAGCGCACTGGATCAGTACACCCTTATCGGGGACCCGGCTCTGCATCTGAGTGTGCCGAAAAAGCCGGACCTTGTGTTGCAGGCGGAGAACGTTTCCCTTTCACCTGAAGAAATCACACAGAAAGATTCCCTGCTGAACGTGAAGGTGCACGTGTACAATTACGGCCTTTTTGTGGAAGACAGCACCCGCGTGAGCCTGCGGCTTCTGGACGAAGAAGGAAATCTTGTTTCCCAAAAAATGCTGGGGCTGCCGCCGTTTGGCTATTCCGATTCGCTTCAGACAAGCCTTCCCCTCAACGGTAAAGCGGGCCGTTTTACACTACAGGCGGATGTAAATCCGGATGAAAGGGTGAATGAATGGACGTTTTCAAACAACCGGACTTCCCGGAAATTTTCCGTTTATTCTACGGAAATTTCGGTATCTCTTCCACCGAATTTTGCCATTCTGAATACGCCGGAGCCCCGATTGCAGGTGAATGTGCCGGAAGAGCTTCCTGTGGATCAAATGGTAACGTACACCTTTGAATTGGACACAACCCGGGATTTTAATTCACCCATAAAAATAACGGCCCGAAATCAGCCGGGGAATCGTCTGGTTGCCTCCTGGCAAATTCCCATCCGGTTGCAGGACGGCGTGTATTTCTGGCGTTCCCGCATGAATTCCACCCAGGGCACCTCCAATTGGGTGGACGGGGTATTTCAGATTCGGAAAGATTTTGGAAATTTCGGGTGGGGTCAGTCCTTTCAAACGGGATTCGGGCAGGCGGCCGTCTGGAGACTTCTGCGGACGGAATCGGGATTTCAATTGGCGCCCGATTCAACCCGGGCAACCTATCTGGAAGTCCAATCCGCCGGTCACGATGATGGAAATATTGCCTATCTGATTGTAAATTTTCAGGTCATTAATGATCACAAACGCGGCATGAATGTGGTTGCGTTAGATGCCCGAACCGGAGAGCCCTTGGCACCGGCCCGCGTGTACGATACGTACGCATCAGAGGCCGCATCGGACAGCCTGGCGGATTTTATTCAAAGCCTTCCGCCCGGAAGCGTGGTACTGGCCGGCATTATGGACGACGGCAGTTTTCGCCTGACCGAAAAGGCCCTGGAGGCTCTGGAATCCATTGGCAGCCGCTATTGCCGACAGATCGGTTTTCGGGATTCCTGGGCCATTATCGGAAGGAAAGGCGCTCCCATCGGGAGCGTTCCTGAAAAGCTGGTGCCGGTTGGCGGCGGATACGCTATTGTTCGGGATACCCTGATGAGTTACCGGGTTTCTCAGGGAACCCTTACTTCAGAGACAATTGGGCCGGCATCGGCCTGGCACACCGCTCATTTTTCCGGAACCTGGGGCGAAAACGAAACGGCTGTTCGCGTAAAAATTCTGGGGAAAAAGGCCGCGGCCGCGGTCTGGGACACCCTGCTGTCGGTGCCGCTTCTGGACAGCTCCCTTTCGCTCAGCGCCATTTCAGCAAAGCGGTATCCGGTTCTGAAAATGATGGCCATTCTCACAAGCGGGGATGATACGCACTCGCCGGAACTCTCTGCCTGGAGAATTGGTTACGATCCGGTCCCCGATTTGACCACCCGTCCCTCATTTTGGACAATTAAACCGGATTCGGTTCTGGAAGGCACTCCGGTTACACTTTCCGGGAAGATTTTTAACATTGGTTCCGTGGCATCCGATTCCACGGAACTGGGCATTGGTTTGATCAGCCAAAATGCCGCGCCGGACACGGTAGCAGCGGGGAGTGTACCGCCCATTGCGCCGAACGGTTCAGCCGAATTTTCCATTCACCTGTCCACGAAAGGACAAGAAGGCCCGACAAAAGTTCTGCTGATGATCGATCCGCATCACAAGCTGAGCGAACTTTCGGATGAAAATAATACGTATCAACTGCATCTGTTTGTGCGGAGGGATACCATTCGGCCGCAGATTTCGGTGACCTTTGACGGGCAGGATATTTTGCCGGGCGATTGGGTTTCGATGCATCCCAAGATTTCCATTTTTGTTGAAGACAACAGTCCCCTGGCCATTGCAGACACCTCTCTTGTCCGGATATTTCTGGATTCCCGGACGGAGTACTACGCGAATTCAGCGGACGTCCTTGAGTTTCAGCCCCTGGAGGGGAAGGGAACCTCCGGTGCACGGGTTCAGTTCAACCCCACTCTGAGTGGCGGGCGGCATACTCTGGATGTGATTGCCAAAGATGCTACATTAAACGCACGTTCGGTCCACCTGGAATTTGTGGTAAAGTCAACATTTGCCATCGAAAATTTACTGAATTATCCGAATCCGACCGCGGGGCCCGCCGATTTTACCTATTTTCTCACGCAGCCGGCCGATCAGGTCAAACTTTCGCTTTACACCCTTTCGGGCCGGAAGATTTTTCATGCGGAGAATCTGAGCGGGTCTGTTGGCCCGAATCGTTTTCACTGGGAGGGGCTGGACGCTGACGGCGATCGCCTGGCCAACGGGGTGTATTTGTACAGACTTCAGGCGGAATGGGCAGGGAAAACAACCTCCGCCATCGGAAAATTGATTGTGGTTCGGTAAGCGGTGGGAGTCCCCTCGGTACGTTCGCCTATGGCGAGCACTCGGTGACCGGTTCTTTTTTGTAAGTTGGAATTTGTTTTTAATTTTTGTGGTTTTATTTTTCAAAATTTTGTATATTAGAAAACTTGGTAATAGAAAGCTTTGAAAAAGTCAGGATTTCTGACACAAGCAATGGCTCGTAACAAAATAAGATCAACAAGTTGTGATAGAAATTAATTTGCCATTAACGCGGGGTCGCTTTATAATCAATTAAAAAATAAGTTATTACGTAATATTTTTCTGTTATTGACCCTCCCCCCTTCCCCCTCCCTTAAATAAGGGAGGGGGAGCGAGGGGGTGGGTTGAAAAAAAAGTTAAATAATAAAATCCGATTTTTT
>JAADHR010000196.1:0-10649 GCA_013151735.1 Calditrichota bacterium
CCACTCCCCGTGTAAACGGAATGTAACGGGCAAATTTCACCATGTAAGGGTTTTTTCTAAAATACGGGACAAAAAGAGAATCCTTTAGCAGATTTTTTCGAACCGGCAGTTGGCTGCACAGCCTGAGAAGGGCCAGATCATTCTTCCTGGAAACCAGAAATTTCACAAATTGCCAGGCCGCTTTGGGATGGCGTGTTGTACTGAAAATAACGATATTTTTGGGATCACCATACGTGTACGAGGGACCCTTTTGACCGTCCGGTAAGGGGATTCGGGCAAAATCATAGTGAAGCCCCTTCGGTTTGTATTTTTCCGTGTGAATGATTTCCCAGGGGCCGGTAAACCGCGAAGCAACAATCTCCGTTAAAAATGGGTCTGTTTGAAATCGGGCCCTTGGAAAGATGGCTTCATTAAATCCTTCCTGAAAAAAGCGAAAGACTTCCACGCTGTTCTCATTGTCGAAAATAACCGTCCGCCCCTTTAGCAGGGTTTTCCCGCCGGAGGCCGCGATGTAAAACGGGTAGTAATCGAAAAAGCGGGTCCACCATTTTTCCCGGACATCCACGTAGCTCATCCATTGATCCGTTTGGCCGTCGCCGTTTAAATCGCGGGTCACTTTGCGCCCCACGTTAAGGTAATCGGAATAGGTTTGAGGAAAGGAATCCACGCCCACGGCTTTTAACATATCCACATTGTATTGAATCATCACGGGGTTGGTTTTCCAGGGAAACTGGTAAACGTGTCCGTCCAGATAGCGGCAGCCATCCACTAAATCCTTCGGAACACGGGACGTGAGAAGAGAATCGAAATCGGGAAAGGTGTCTAACCGCACCACGGCGCCGGCACGGGTAAATTGACCCATCGTACCCGGCCAGATATTTGAACAAATATCCGGGGTGGTTTTCGCTGCAATGGCCGCCAGCAGCACCTCCTCACTGGACTGACTGGCGGGGATGGGCTGCATTTTAATCTGGATTTTCGGATGCGCGGCATTCCATTGTTTGACCTCAAGAGCCGCCAGATTAATTTCATACTGATTGGCGGATGGCCAGTAGGTTAGTTGAACAACATCTTGTTTTTGCGAATGATTTTCGTTTCGGGCGCAATTTAATCCCAAAATAGTCAACACGATGAAACTACAAACAAGCCACGGAAACCGATGCATATTTTTCAAAAGGGATAATCCTCCGGTACCTGTTTAAAACATCAGTTGCAGGGAAAATTTTTGGATGTTCTCCAGCCGCCCAAAACTCGCGTAGGCGTAATCCACCTGAATTTTAGTCATTCCGTAAATGGACTGGTGCAACCCCAGCCCAAATGTAAGCCCCTCTTCACCATCCTGTAAAAAGAGCGATTTATAGCCCAACCGCAGCATAAAAAATTTTCTGAAGGCATATTCGGCACCCACATTAAGGGATTGGGTATTGTCACTGGGATGCTGGGCGTCCATGGCGAGGGTCAGGCGGTTTGAACCTCGATTCAGCAAATCGATTGCAACTCCCAAACGAAACAACAGAGGCAAATCCCAGGAATCCGTTTTTAATTCCGCCGGAATACGGGGATTATTTCCCATGATTCGGGGATCAATATCGTGGTACACCAGAATATCCCGTCCGTCCAGGCGCATGCTGGTTCCGAAATTGGAGAGGCTGGTTCCGATACGCAATCCCCTGAATTGGGTAATAAACAGCGTTCCGAAATCAATGGCAAAAGCAGAAGCCGTCATGTGCCAGATTTTTTGATGAATATATTTGGCATTAAACCCGATGGAAAACCGATCGGTGAGGTTTTTGGCGTAACTCAATCCCACGGAGAGGTCTCCGGCCGAATAGCGTTCCCCTGTTCCGTCGGGTCGATCCACCGTTCGAACCATTTGATCGGCCATGGAAAGAGAGGTGAAGCTTCCGCCAATTGTGCCCATTTCACCCAATTGCAAAATCACATTGGCATAATCGAAACTAATTCCGGCCAGCCACTCTGAGTGCTCCATTAAGACGAAAGAAGATTTTAATTTTGACAGCCCGCCCGGATTCCAGTACATGGTGGAGGCATCATTTGCAAGTGCTACAAAAGCGCCGCCCATTCCAATGGCACGTGCCCCAACCCCAATTTCAAGGAACGGAGCAGCCGTCGTTCCCACTTTGGAAACATTTTTGACATAGAGCTGTCCAAACAAAAATTCAGGCATGATTCCCAACACAATCAGCAGGAAAACCCATTTTTTCATTTATATTACCTCCATTCAGACGTGATCGAAGCCCTCTGAATCATTTTGTTTTTATTGAAAAAGGCGAAACAAACCTTGCGAAGGTTTTTTTGGCCCTCGCAAGGTTTTTTTTCAACAGAATCTATTTAATGACGGCAAATTTTCCAATTTTCTTTCCCCAGGGCGAATCCACATGGTAAATGTAAATTCCGTAGGCAATATCCAGACCATCCTTCGAAAGCAAATCCCAGGATTCGGACCCATCCGTAAGAGGAGAATCGTGTCTGATCGTATCCACCAGATACCCGCTGACGGTGTAAATGCGAATGGTGCATTTCTGCGGCAAATGGGTAAAATAAAGCTTTCGTTCTCCTCTGCCCCACGACGAGGAGGTGGGTTTTTCCCACGAAGCGGTAATCACATACGGATCGGGTACCACCGCAATTTTACTCAAATCGTTCTGCGTCGGCTTTCGGGATGATTCGCCCACAATCGTGAAACTAAATACGTCATCCTTTCGGAAGGGCTTTTTGGTCACCAGATCAAACACATCTCCTTCCCCGGGAGGATGATTTCCATTCGGATAGGTTGTGTCAATTTCTGTGGGATACCCGTTCTGGTCGAAAACCGTATCGATTTCCATCGGTGGTCCCACATTCAAGAGTTTCCAGCTGGGGCGCTTGTCCATCCCATACAGGCTTCTCGCCGGATCGGGTGCAATAATGATGATTGCATCGCCAATCGTAAAACTCTTGCTGCGGTCATTGTCTTCAATGGCAAATTCCACTTTGCAGCTGTCCGTCAGATTCCAGATGGTAAACGGAACGGGCAGAACCGGAAATCCCAGATAGCCAATCGAGGTATCTGCAATGGAATTGTGAAATTTAATTTCATAATCGGCCGGAAATTTGACGTTCAGCCGTTTAAACATATCGCCCTTTTTCTCCTCCAGGCCGATATCGAACTGATAATTGGTCTGGCTGCCTTCCTTCCAACCGGTGCGGGAGGCCATGGTATCGACCGTGCCATCGTTAAACAGGTGAAGAACAAAGCCCGGCAAAATGGGGCTTTCGGCCCCCGGATAAATCTCAGTATTGTGACTGATTAATAGGCTGTCTGCTGTCAGGTCGGTTACGGAATAGCTGGTCGTTAACCTCTGGAAGGTTGTGTCCGTAAATGTAATCCGATAGGTGTGATTATCTTGAACCTTTTGGGGGTCTAAAATGAAAATGTCAATTTTTCCGGTCGCCGGGCCGGTGTGGGAAATTTGCCCGTCTTTCAGATGAGGAGCCACATATCCGGCCGAAGGCGCTTCCGGCGTCACCATTGCCGTATTGATATCGAATTTGAGTTCTCCCGTGGATTGCTGGGTAATACTGGCCGTGCATTCGGAAGGAGGAATTCCAATATTGACAACCCGGTGCCAGGGGTTGTTTTTCGTATAGTCAACCCGTGCATATCCGGAGTCGTAGGAAACAATGGCGTAATAATAGGTTTGTCCGTTTTGCACCGTACTGTCAATATAGGTATGGCGTAGCCCCGTATCCGAACCGAGATCGAAGTGAATGCCATTGTAACCCACCGGAAACGGCCCTGTTTTTCCGTCTTTTACATCGTATTTTGCCAGAGGCTTGTGATAAAAGGGATTTCCGTAGGTATCCGTAATCGTCCAGTTTTCGAGAAAATGGGGTTCGGTAGAGCGGTAGATTTCATACCCCTCAAAATCGTTCGCTCTTAAAAAGCGGTCGTATGATTTTTCCGCTTTTCGATCCCAGTACAGGATCACCTTTCCGTCTCCCGCAACGGCGTGAAGCGTTGGTTTGAGCGGGGGTTCGGCAAAGCGGTAGTTGCTGTTGTAAATATTTTGAACGGTTTGCTTGGTTCGGGCCAGATCATCAAAATCCTGTCCGAAAAGCAGCGCAATTGAAAATCGCTCCGTTTGTCCCGGTTTCATGGGAAAGGGACCGGAAGCAAAATAGTTGGCCAGATTGGGGGGTTTGAGAATTTCAGAATGGGGCGGCGGAGCCTGAATAAATGATTTCCAATCCCGCTCATCCTGTGTCCAGATGTAATAGTGCACCGGGAAAATGCGCCATCCGGTTAGCCCGATTTGATCGGACTCGTTCAGATCAGTGATTCCAAAGTCGGGCTCACCCTGATCCGGGCGTCCGTTTCCCTGGGTTCCGTCGGCATCCGGGCCGGTATACCCCTCATCGAAGGGCCCGATGCCGTCTGTTCCCACATCGTCATTAAGAGGTTCGTTGGAATCCCATTTTCCATTGTGATTGAGATCTGTGTAGGGGATCCAGTTCCCGTTCTCATCCCCTTCCCAGTGCCAGCGGCTTTGAATGCCCTTGCTGCGATCAATCTGACCCGTCTGATCGTAATAGCCCACAGGGCCGTAGATGTAAGAGCCCGCATCGTTGTCCCGTCTTTCGTCAATGATTCCATCATCATCGTCATCTTTTCCGTTTGTCGAATTTCCGGGGCTTTCCAGGAACGCCATTCCGACATATCCTACAGGCCCCCAATTCCCCGGGGAGCCGAGGCCGTTTAAATCCCAGGCATACGCCATGTCCAGTTCCAAATCATAGTCACCGATATCATCCGCCCCATCGGCCGTCCCCCCGATTCCATAATCGATAAATTCAACAAACATCACGGAGTCATAATCGGTTGTTCCGATATTGGTAATATCGTAGAGCCAGAACAGGGTATTCTGGGCCAGAACATTCGACCATTGAAACGCCCGAACGGCAACCTGCATTCCCAATCCGCCGCGGGACGTGTCCGTGGAATCGGGGTAAAATTCGTATTTTTTGTCCGTGTTGTCATCCATTCGATAATAGGTTTCCAACTGGGCGTTTTTGACGCCTTTACCGAAATACCCGTTCCAGTATCCCGGCCAGCCCGGATCCGTGGGGTCTCCCATTCGATCGGGCCAGAAGGCGGGCCAGGTGTTGGGATCATCGCTGAGTGCCGGCGAGTCCTGATTGGGATTCGCATAACCCGGCAGGGGGGTCCAACCCCAGATTTTTCCGGTGGGCGAAACCTTGTTGTCCTCGCGGTAATTTGTTTCCAGCGGGTGAATCCGTTTGCCGTGAATATCATTGGCGGCAGCCTGAACGATCATGCAAATTCCGTCGATATACGTGTGCCCGTTTTGACCCTTGGGCCACTCTCCCGAATGAGGCCAGGGGTAGTGCCCCACTTCCCCGTGGTTTGAAAAGGGAATGAGTATTTGATTCCCGTTTAACCATCCCCATTTGTCATAAAGCTCATTGCCCTTGTGACGGTCAATTACGTACTGAGCGGACACAACGGACGCCCAAACACTCATTGCAAATACGATTATGAACAAAAAGAATGAAATCTTTTTTGACATGGCTCGATCCTTCTATTCAACTGATATCATTAATCGACACTAATTTTTACACCCATAATCACCTGCCGGGGCGCGGAATACCAATCGGGACGTTTTAGATACTCATTCAGGGTGTTAACCCCCCGAATATTCGTATTTGTATAAAAAGATTGTAATGAATAATCCGCCCGACCCGTGTCCGAATACACATTGAGTTCGTTCTTTCGATCAAAGAGGTTATAAACTCTAAGATACAGCGAATAGGTCAACCCCATCACGTGAATATTTTTGTAGCCGTAGAGATCAAAATTAACAAACGGCGGTTTGTTGGCACTGTTAGCAACAGATAACCGGATATTTTGATAGGTAGGGGTATAAGGCAAGCCGCTGCCCAATTTGCCAATAACCGACAGATTCCACGAGTTAACCGAACCCACCGAAACCGTAAGATTCAGGCTGTGGCGCCTGTCCCAGTCCAACGGCACGAATTGCTTGGTCGGTTCGATATTATTTTGTTTGTCCCAAAATGCCGTATTGGGATCGGAGGCGTCGCCCTTTGCAATTTGAAAGGTGTAATCCAGGGAAGCTGAAATTCCGTGGGTCGGGCGCTGATCAAAAGCCACTGTGATGCCTCTGACATTGGCATAATCCCGGTTAACATACCGCGCGTACTGGCGCCCTACAATGTACAGTTGTTCAATCTCAGTTCCCAGCCAATTTCGAATATCTTTGTAGTAGGTCGTAAATGTCAATCCCAGATTATCTGTCAGCTGCTGCTGCAAGCCAATCTCATAAATAACGGTTTTTTGAGGCTTTAAATCCGGATTTCCCATGGCATTCAACTGACTGTGAGGCATGGGATCCAGAGGGGTTGACTGGCCGGGGAAAACCTCAAATTCCGGATTCGTGTAGAGATATTCAAAATTGGGCATTTGAAAGAAAAATCCGTAGGATACGTGAATGACTCCCCGATCGGAAATCGGATAAGCAATCCCAAAACGCGGACTGAGCTGTTTTTTGGGGGTTGCCTTTTTGTACCAGAATTTCTTTCGTTCCTCTAATGTGTAGGGGGTCTGTTTTTCAAATGGAAGATTGGGGTTGTAGTTTTTGTACTTATGTTGGGGTAAAATCGGCTCGTAGATATTGGTGTCGCGCGGATCTCTGGGATAAGACGCATTTGAATTGAAATAATCAAATCTCAGGCCCAGATTGACAATCATGTCCCTGAATTCCATTTTGTCCTGGGCGTAACCGGAAAAACTGTAGGGGTAATGCTGGTACTCGTTGTTGTTCCAGGCCCAAATCGGGTTGAGCGCCGGTTTCCAGTTCGTCTGCCGATCCATGCGAATTTCAAATTCGTGCAGATACAATTCATAGGATTGGGCTTCCAGACCCACTTTAATCTGATTCTCCTTGTTCACCTGACTGGTTAAATCGAACTTGGCCACATAGCTTTTGGTGTTGCGATGAAACTGCCAGGTGTGCATCCCTCCGGTATAAAATGCATTTCCACTGACCTGCAATAATCGGGCGGGATTCACAAACCGGGGATCCAATGGATCCTTGAAAACGTACTGATCGTATTTATTGAAGGAGTGAGAAAGTCGCAGCGATGAAAATGTTCTTTCCGAAAACACATGTGTCCAGATCATGTATTCCGTGTAGTTTAGCTTCCGTCGTTTGTAATCGCCGTCGGGATCATATTTGAAACGATGGTCATATTCTTTGTATTTTCGTCGCTCATAAAGAATATTATAGGATATTTTATTGTTGGCGGATAAATGGAAGGTCATTTTTGCCAAACCCGAAATACGAAAGTTGGGATTCATGGGCACCATTTTATTGTCGCCGCTTTGCTGAATATACCACTTGGAACGATCCTCACTCAGCAGATTGGATGAATCTGACGGAACAAAACGCCTTTGCCCATACAGCCATCCCTCATTATTGTAGATTCTGGACGTTGCAAAATAGCCCAATTTTCCTTTGGTCTTGGGGACGCTTCCTTCCAGTGTCCCCTCGATGGAATAGGTGCTTAAAGGACTGATGGATCCGATATTCATAAAAAGGTCTTTATGCGTGCTGACATAATCTCCCGAATAGAGATTGAGACTGCCCGTTGTTTTTCCTCCTCCGCTTTTTGTAACAATATTCACCACCCCGGACATGGCCTGCCCATATTCGGCATTAAATGTACCGCTGATGACTTCCAGCTCCTGGACGGCATTGTTTTCAATATTTACACCCGCCGCCCCGGAAAAGGCATCATTAATCGGAACTCCATCCACCATGTAAGCCACCTCTCCCAATCGCCCACCGCGAAAATGGCCATTGACCACGCCCGCCTGCAGATTCACCACATCGTGTACCTCTTCAACGGGAAGCTGTGCAATCCTGTCTGCTCCAATCGATTGAGAAGTCGAGGTAAGATCCATCCGCACCAGGGGTTTTGTGGCCACAATTGTGACCGCCTGCCCCTTTAAGGCAGTCGGCACCAATGAAAAATTGGCATGGCTTGTAAAATCAACATTAACAATGATATTTTTCAAAATAGACGACTTATATCCAATCATATCGGCTCGCAGTGTGTACCGCCCGGGAGGGATGTTTAAAATCATGAATTCGCCCTTCTCGTCGGTTGCGGCTCCCATTTGTGTGCCTTCAACAATAATATTCACCCCGATCAACGGTTCGCCAGTGGAAGCATCTTTAACCTTTCCGACAATCTTGCCGGTCGTTCCCGCATGGAGAGGCGTGGCCCCTAAATAAAGTAGAATGAAAACGATGATAGATATCCCATAAAAACCTAATCCGCCGACGGCGGATTTAACCCTGTTTGATTGGTACTCCCGTTTCCTGCCTGTTTTTAAAGATGTCAGGGAGCAAGATTCTAATCTTCTCATGGGTTATTTTCTCCTTTTATGAAACGTCGTGCCAGCGTAATACAACAGATTCGCCATATTAAAACTGGAAATGCAACGTATCTGCTTCCGGCAAACCAAAACAGTTCTTATTAACTGTTGAGGGCTTAATCCAATCGTTCGTTGCTTAGCAATTCAGTTCTTTTTAACAAAATACGCTCCTTCCTGCCCCCCCGGGGGAGTTCAAAAGAAGCTGTGTCCCATTTTCAGAAGGGCCACTTTTCCCACAAAAAACCAGGTGAACCCTATCTTTTATGATGTCGTATTTTACAGCACCAATTTATGAATAATTCGGGGTAAAAAAAAGATAAAAAAAGGTCTGCGGAGGTAAACTCCGCAGACCGTTTTTGAAACTACTTCATGAGTGTCATTTTTTTGACGAAACTATAATCCTTGGTTTGTAATTTGTAAAAGTAAATTCCGCTGGGCAGGCTTTCACCTGTTTCCGACTTACCATTCCACAAAACCTGATACGTTCCGGCCGCCTGGGTTTTATTAACAAGCGTTGTAATCTTTTGTCCCATAACATTGTAAATGGAGACATTCACGTGAGTGATCTTCGGCAACTGGTACGTGATTTCCGTGGTTGGATTGAAGGGATTGGGATAATTCTGGAACAATGCATATTTCGTGGGAAGCGTGGTTTTGGAATTGGCCAGAGGCGATTCCTTTACCGCCGTCGGGATAAAGGTTAATTCTTCGACGGAGAAGTCATCGAACCAGGCATAGCCCATGGAGGCATTGTTAAACCGGGCTCTCACCGAAATCCCGACTGCCTCTTCCGGCGCCTTCGATATCGCCATGTACTCCGTCCAACCCGACGATGAATCCCGCTGCGCTATGTACAAAAACTGATCGTTCATGTTCGCCCACGACGTCTGCCAGCCTGCCTTGTGGTAAAAGAAACACAAGTTGATCCGATCCGCTACGTAATCCCCCGTTATATTGCTCGCTATGTACTTGTCATCGGTGTTCACACTGTCCGTCTTTACCCACACCGAGATCTTGTAGTAATGTCCCGCCTTGATCCCGCCGGCAGGCACCGAGTAAAATACCATCTCATCACTGTCCGTGTCACGCTCCACCAACTCTGCCGAATGCGTCCCGGAATGCGCCACATTGTCCACATACAGCGCCTTCCCCTTGTCCGGCCCCGCCGTCCACATCATCCAGCCCGCCGGCGTCTCCGCATTCCCCCCAAACATCCCGGCCGACCACGGCGACGAACTCAACGCTATGTCATCAAACCACACCGTCCCCGTCGCTTCCTTGCCCATCGTTAACTCACAGACCGCCGAATCCGCCGTGTCCGGTAACGCTACGTACGTGTACACCGTGTCCCAGTCCGCCTTCGTCCCAACACTCTGATCAATCGGTATGAACTGCGGCGAAACCAGCTCCACCCCGTTCTTGTAAAACTTGTACGTAAACCCAATCCGCTGATCATCATTCGTCGGATTCGTGTTCACATTCTCCGTCTTGTACCACCCCCCTATCTTGTACAATAACGGCTTCATCCCATTCCACAAATACTGCGCAAAATTGTCCGACTGCCAGCCCACCGCCTGCGAACTCGCCGATGGCTTCACGATCTTGAACGACCGATAGTACGTGTGCGCCGCATCTTCCGCCCAAATACACTGCGCCCCCCCGTCTCCATTGCCTATCGCATGATAGAAAAACGGCTCGTCTATCTCCAAATCCCCATTGTAAATTAAATTAGTTCCTCCCTGGGCAAATGTCAAGCCCGAAAAAAACAACAGGGTAAGAACTGCTCCCAAAAAAATGGTCCAATTTCTTTTGACGTTCATTGCTGCCTCCTTTGTAATGGTTGGTTACATAAACAACTCTTTTTACGAATGGATGGGATTTTCCACTCACCTCCTTTCCGATTATTTTTGGTTCTTCCCTATCTTAACAATGTGTCATCCCCCAATAATAACCGTTAGTCACATTCCAAATCCGAAAACGCAATTTCAGCCTATTTATCCGGTTTCAAAAAATAGGTTTTACCCCCCTGCAATCTAAATATCTTTTTGTTTTTATCAGCCTTAACATTTTTGATCTTATTGTGCTGGTCATCATAAATTGTTGGCAAGTTAGTTCCGGAAAGCTCGACCCAAACCCGGTTGTTTTCTGTTCCGGCAAGAGAAAAACT
>JAADHR010000196.1:10722-37646 GCA_013151735.1 Calditrichota bacterium
GCCTCGACAGCAAATGTAATCGGCCCCCCTGCGCCGTAAATCTGTTGTCCGATAAGGCCGCTTTTCGACCGCCCTTCACGCAAATCCTCCAGCGGAATATACAGGGAAAGATCATTGCGTGTAACGCTCTGATATGCAGTCGGGTGAGACGTCATGGCGTCTTTTGGCAGAAACGGCGGCAGAGCATATTTAAGTGTATATAATGTATACCGATAAAATTCGGCAATGAACTGATTAATAGATTTGGGGATCTTGTTTTGAACCAGGTTTACATATTCCCTCAGATAATTCCATACCTCATACTGTTCTTTCATTGTGATCACACCACTGTGCATCATCGGACTAAGGCCAAAAAAGGTGGAATAGGATTTGGCATATCCGTAATTGCATTCCCACAGCCAGGAAACCAGCAGAATATTGGCAAGCGGCATATAACTCATCTCAAGATATTTCTTTTCGCCCGTTAACTTAAAAAGCCGGGCCGCAGCAACCGCACTCATGGCCGTCATTTGTAACTCATAATTCAAACCAAAATAACGGCCGCGAATATGCTGGATGGATGCCTTTGCCTCATCGAGGAATTGATTCTTTCCGGTCAGATGGTACAATTCAAGCATCAGATAGGCGTACCCGCCGGCCACATCCGGTTCTCTGCCAAATGTGGCTTCCAGACTGGCGTACGAAAAATGATTTGGAAATTCATAATCCACATTATGAGCCAGAGTGACAATACCTTTAACTGATCTGAGCAGTATATTTCGGGCCGTTTTATTCCCCAGTTCGGATAGCTTTGCCAGTTGTGTCATCTCCTCAATCATATACCAGCTGTCACCAGTCTCACCATTAGGAAAATTATTATTTAATGCCTGATAGCGTTTTGAATAAAATACAGGAAGCGTACGGGTCAGCTTTTCTACAAGAGGCTTTACACCACCGTAAACCCTTTCATATTCTGTAAGCGGCAGCAAGACATCCAACTGGCTGATCAATTCAGCCGATTCTCGTTTATCACTGATATACGAACGCAAATAGGGACGATCCTTCACGGTTACCCATAATTCGGGACGGGCTAAATCCTTAATCTCGCGGTCAGCAATACGTTTCCAATGGGTCAAATTTGTTTCAGGTTTCCCTATAAAATTGTAAACGGGCGCAAGAAGCTTGAAAAAGGTTACCGCCACATCGGCTTCATCACGGGGAAAATAGCTTGAAAGGTAAAGATAACTATCCGTAATAACTGCATTTTTACCAACCGGCAGCGCATTGATCGTATCGGGAACTTTGTAGCCGAAGGAACTCTCCGAATTACAAATGTCGACCATTATTTTCTCTGCGCCTGAATGAGTTAACTCAAAATAATGATTTAAGGAAGTCAAATCCTCAAAATACAGCAGCGTTCCGCCAAGCCAGCCCGGGCTGCACAAGTAAATTAAGGGAGAAACAAACGGAGCCTGTTTGGCATAACGATAGGTCGGATGTCTTGGTTCAAGACCGATGATAAAATTGCCATTTTCAACCGGAATAAGTTGGTCTTTTTGACGCTGGAAAAGTCGCAATTCCCGAACGGGATGTATTTCGGGAAGATTTTTCAGAGCGGAAAATTGCAGCCTCCAATTTAACAATCCCGGATAGGCTTTAAACGCATTCAGCGTAATGACATACGATGCCCAGGGTTTACTTCCCTTCATTATTACGGTAACTTTTGTACTGTCATTAATATAAGAAATACGGGTAACCGAATTCAGGAGTTCAGTATCCGAATTGCCTCCCAAAAACCGCAGATCCAATACACCCTTTGTTGAGGGGTTATAAATTAGAATCTTTTTATCCGTCTGTTTTCCATATTCGACGACAAAATCTCCGGTTTTCAATCGGAATTCATCCGTTTTTAAACCGCTCAAGCGGACGGTCTGCTTTTGAGGTGCTGCCATAGCAAAATCACTTCCATAGAAATACGGGATAAAAAGGACAAAAAAACCAAGCACTATCTTTGAGCAGAGATTATGAATCATGGAGATTGGTTCCTTGTTTGAAGTCAATACCCAAAAATAATCAGAATGCTAAATTGCCCTGCAAGAACTGCGTTTTACAAGATCAACGGGGACCAGTATTTTTTCCTGCAATGATTTTTTTTGATCAATAATATCGTGTATCATGTTTACGGCTTTTGCCCCCATCTCTTCCATTCTAACACTCATTGTGGTCAGAGGGGGGTCCGTATGATTGGTTACCTCAATGTTGTCAAAACCAATGACGGAGATGTCATCGGGAACCTTCAGCCCTTTTTCTCGTATGGCTTTCAATGCGCCGGTAGCCATCGCATCGTTGGCTGCAAAGAGTGCCGTCGGCCTTTCCTTTTTCATAAGAAGTTTTTTTGTGGCGTTGTATCCATCTTCAACCCGCGTCTCGATTTCATCCCGAACCACCCATTCCTGGCCGTTCAATCCATGCTCCTCCATGGCCATTAAGTATCCCTGATAACGGCCCTGAATACTCGGGTGAAAAGCCGACCCCCCGATAAAGGCTATTTTTTCATGCCCCAATTCCAGCAAATACCTGACCGCCTCACGACCGCCTTCAATATTGTCAATCAGAACACACGGCCATTTGAGTCGGGGAGGATAGTAGTCAATTAAAACAACCGGAATTCCCATTTTCCGCATCTCATACAACCACTTGTCATTCATGCTTCCCGCCGCAATAACCCCATCCACATTCCCCTCTTTCAGGAACCGGGGAAGATTTTTTCGGGAAAAGGCCTCGCCAACGGAGGTCAATAGGATGTAATAATCAAAGTGACGGGCTTCAAATTCACACCCCAAAAAAATTCGGGTGTAAAACGGTTCTGCACGGGTAAAGTGGATATCGCTGATCACAAAACCGATGTTTCCCGTTCTTTTGGAAGCCAGGGTACGGGCAGAGCGCTGAGGGTGGAAATCCATTTCTTCAATCACCTGGAGTACTTTTTTGCGGGTGGACTCCCGAACGGATTTTTTATGGTTAAGCACCAAAGAAACGGTTGATTGAGAAACACCGGCTCGTTCAGCAACCTCTTTAATGGTAATATTCATTTAGTCAAAACGCTTTATTTTTTAGCTACCATTATATGGAATGCATTATATTAATATTACTGATGTTACATACGTGCTGCAAGGAGATTAGATTAGTTTATATGCGATTATTGTGTTATTTTATCGAAGCGCTTTAATAACAAAATAAAAAAAATTTTACCATTGTCAAGGAAAAAATGCAAAAATAAAAATTTTTTTAAATAAACCCCCGGCACCTTTAAAGTGCCGGGGACGTTTGGTAAGTTTTAGCGCCGGTCCGGGCTTGGAGGCTTTTGAATGTGTTTGACCGGATGCTTTTTCAATTCATCCAGAAGATACCGAACAGCCTTTTCGATCATGGGTTCACGCCCCAATCGAATCAGCGTGGGATCATCAAACACCGGGATATCCGGTTTGACCCCAAAATATTCCACATCCCATTGTCCTTCCCGGTTCACATAGGCAAACGCCGGAACAGCAATGTGGCCGCCGTCCACAAAACGGGGATTCCAGCTGTAGCCCACCAATCCTCCCCAGGTGGTCTGTCCCATCAGCGGCCCCAGCTTCATCGTACGAAAATAGGCCGGAAAGGCATCGCCGCCTGATGAGGAGCGCCCGTTAATCAGCATGATCTTCGGTCCTTCATTGACGAACAGGGGCGTTGTGTAAAGAGGAAGATTCCGGCGCGCCCAGTAATTCAGAATCGGGCGAGCCATATCGAAAATCATGGGCGCCGGAATGGAACCGCCGCCGTTGTAGCGTTCGTCGATAATCAGGGCCTCTTTTGCAACCGACTGGGCGTACCAGCCCTCGTAAAAGCTTTTAAATCCTTCAAATGAGGTGTTCGGCACATAAATGTATCCGATCCGTCCGCCGGAAAGGCTGTCCACAAGAGCCTGATTGTGTTGAACCCATTTCAGGTGTCGCAGGGAGAGTTCCGAAGCAACCGGTTTTACAACCACTTTCCGGGCACCCTTTTCGGTGGGTTCTGAATTGATCAAAAGCGTAACCTCCACCCCCACCTTATTCTCCAGATATTTGTAGGGATTCTCATCCGTGTGGATAATATGACCATCGATCCCAATCAGATAGGAACCTTCTTTTACGTCCACGCCGGGTTCTGTTAACGGCGAACGCATGGATTCCTCCCAATTTTCACCCGGAAAAATCACGGCTATTCTATAAAATTTTCCCGCCGGAACCAGCTCACACCCCAGCACACCTACCGGCACCCGTTTAACACGAGCCATGTCGCCGCTGAACACATAAGTATGCCCGCAATTGAGTTCGCTGACCAATTCACCGATCACATAATCCAGATCGGCGCGGCTGGCCACATAAGGGATCCATTCTTCATATTTGTCGTACATCTTTTTCCAATTCACGTGGTGCATGCTCGGGTCGTAAAACCAGTCCTTCATAATCCGCCAGGCATCCCGGTAAATTTGCTGCCACTCCTGAGAAGGAACAATCTTCATCTCCATTCGTGACAGCTTCAACCGCCCCGTGCCGGATTTTTGTTTGGGTTTCAGATCCGCAATTCCGTACGTTTTCCCGTTGGCGTAGAGAAATTTTTTTCCATTCGCCGAAAGAACGTAATTGGAAACCCCTTTCAGGATTTCAATCTCTTTTCGACTCTTCAAATCGTACTTATACAGGGTTCTTCCTCTCATATACAAAACACCACCCTTAATTCCCAGGACACCCCGATATCCACCCGTTTTTACCGGGAAGGCTACCACCCGCTGGTCAAACCCTGAAACATCTATCACCCATTTCTTTGCCGCCTTGGATTTCTTTTTTCTTGTCTTTTTTCTCGGTTTTTGAGCCTCCGGCATTTCATCATCGTTTCGAGGTGCAAAAGGAGATTCCAGATTTTCCCGAAGCGTTCCGACGTAGAGTTTGGCATCAAAATGCCGGGTACCCCAGTTGTAATTCCTTCGGGATACAAAATACAGGTAGTTTCCCTCCGGATCAAACGAGGGATTGCTGTTATCTGCCGTATCGTCCGTCAGCTGAAAAGCCCGTTTTTGATCCAGAGAATACACCCAGATTCCCGTCATGTGGTTCTTAAAAGCCTTGGTGTACACCACCCAGCGGCTGTCAGCAGACCATTGATAGCCGGAAATGGGTGAGTAAACGCCCCGGTCTATTTCCGTGCGTTTTTTTGTCTGGATATCCAGAAGCATCAGGCGGTTTTTTTTGTCCGATAAGATCATCTTCTTGCTGTCCGGGGACCACAAATAGCCGGTAATCCAGGCCCCGGTATGTTTCGTCATCTGAACGGCAGGTTGAGTGCTGTGATATTTTTTCAGGAATAATTCGTAATCACCCGATTGGTCAGATAAATACGAAATCCATTTTCCGTCTGGCGACCAGTCCACGGACATCTCGCGAATGCCGCTGGTCTGAGTGAGGTTTTGAATATCGCCATATTTTTTCGGGACGGTAAAAATGTCGCCGCGTGCGGCAAACACGGCTCGTTTGGCCGACGGAGAAAGAGCAAAGCTCTGAATATATTTGGACACATTTTTGTACACCGGCAGTGCGCGGGGGCGGTCATCCCGGATCTCAATGGACAACTTCTTTACGGCCTCGGTTTCCGGATTGAGAAAATAGATGAATCCCCCGTTTTCAAAAACAATTCCGCCCTTTCCGCGGCTGGGCCACAAACAATCGTAGGTTTTGAAATGGGTCACCTGATGAATCTGCTTGCTGGCCAGATCGTACACGAAAATATTCAGGGTGCGGGGTGTATCCGAATGAACATTTTCCCGGTCGGATGTAAAATAGATCTTGTGTCCCACCCACATGGGAAAATTGTCCGTGCCGGGGTAGGTTGTGAGCCTCTCAATGGTATTTTTCTGAAGATCGTAAATCCACACATCCTGAGCCCGCCCTGCTTTGTATCGCTTCCAGGTGCGAAATTCCCGGGATTTAATATCGTAGGCCAGTTTTGTTCCGTCGGGCGAAAGGGTTGCCGGTCCGCCTTCGGGAATCTGCAGCGGCTGCTCCAATCCTCCTTTAAACGCATCCACCAAAAAATAGCGGCTTACCCGCCGACCATAGGGGGTTCGGTTGGAACGGAAGAGAATCTTTTTGCCGTCCGGCGTCCAGTCGATGGGAATATTGTCCCAACCACCCCGGGGCGGCATGTGTCCCACATCCGGATAAAAGGTCAATTGTCTGGGGACCCCTCCCTCCGAGGGCATGATGTAGATTTCGCGGGTTCCGGAATATTCGCCGGAGAAAGCAATCCACTGGCCGTCGGGCGAAAATTTCGGAAAGAGTTCTTCTCCTTCAAACGAGGTCAACTTTCGGGCTTCCCCACCCGAAAGGGGTACGGTCCAAATATCACCCGCATACACAAAAGCCACCTGATTTTTGTAAATATCCGGCTGGCGCAGAAGTCTGGCTTCTTTGGCATGAATAGCCGGAGCCAACAGAAAAAACAACCCAAACATTACAAGGAATTGAAACCGTTTCATGAAAAATGTCCTTTCAGTTCATTAGGGGTTACGTTCTTTTTTTCCGAAAACAAACACGACCGCAATGAAATGTAATACGGCTATTGGGTGAAGTCCACAAAGATGAAAAATCGGAAAGACAACCAAAAATTAAAGTTTTTTGAGGAATTAGTCAAGAAGAAATTTGAGCACGTGTGAGGTGCCGGGGACTTTTGATCATAGAAGAAATAACCCTTGATTCCGCACACAAAAATCGTTACATTTCATTGGCAATGCAAACGATTGAACCTGCCTGAACGCTCAAAAAAATCAGGAGATACCATGTTTAAAAAAATGGCCTTGTTCCCGCTGTTTCTGGGGGTCCTCCTTCTTGCCTGCTCAAACGAAGAGGTTGTACGCATTTCTGCTCCGGTGACCACCCGCGTGACACAACTTGTTCCGAATGGTGAAACAGTTATTCCGAACGGACGTATTTTAACCCCCCTCGGAAAATCAATCCGGGTGGCGCCACATCCCTTCGGTGCGGCTCTGAGTCCCAACGGAAACATTCTCGTCACATCCAATAACGGGGGCCATCCCTGGTCCATTTCCGTAATCGACAGCCTGAAAACGTCCCATCCCCGCGTGCGGCAGTTCCCGCCGGAAGTCCGCGGTAACCGCAGCGAACTGGAATCCTGTTTTATGGGATTGGCTATTGCTCCGAATAACCGCACGCTGTTTATTTCCAGCGGCGATTCCGGAAATCTGATTGTTTTTGACCTGCCGTCCATGAAAATCATCAAAAAAATCTCTTTGAATGTCCCTTTCGGAGGCCGGACCTTTGAGGACAGCTACCCCGGGGATATGGTGCTTTCAAAAGACGGGCACACCCTTTTCGTGGTCGATCAGGCTAACTTTCGCGTGGTGGCACTGCGTGTTCCGGAAGGCAGAATCATCAACAGCATTCCGGTTGGACGGTATCCCTACGGAATTGCGCTTACCCCAGACGGACGTCGTATGTACGTAGCCAATGTCGGGATGTTCGAGTATTCGGTGGTTCCCGGATATGATCCTGAAATGCCGGACACCACCGGCCTGCCGTTTCCCCCATTTGGCTTTAACACACCGGAGGCCAAAAATGGAATTACGATTGGAGTTCGGCACATTCCCGGCCTGGGCGATCCGAATGTACCGGAGTCTTTCTCCGTGTGGGCGGTGGACGTTACAAATCCGGCCCAGACAAAAGTCCTGGCCAAAATTAAAACGGGCATTCTTGTCGGCGAAAAAGTAGACGGCATTCCTGCGGTGGGTGGCAGCAGTCCCAATTCGGTTGTTGCCACAAACGACCACGTGTACGTGAGCAACGGAAACAATGATCTTATCTCGGTTATCGATATCAAAACCAACACAATTGTGCGGGAAATCCCCCTGACTCTCTCTCCTTATTTGAAGGGATTAAGAGGGACCTTGCCTTTTGGTCTGGCGCTGAATCCCGATGGCACACGCCTTTTCGTGGCAGAGGCCGGGATTAACGCCGTCGCCGTTGTCAGTACACAAAGCGACCGGGTTCTGGGGCATTTGCCTGCGGCCTGGTTTCCCAGTAAGGTGGCCGTCAGCCCGGACGGGAAAACCCTGTACGTGATCAATGCCAAAGGATTTGGCGCGGGACCCAACGGAGGCATGAATTTTACACCCGGGCCCGAAGGCGTTTACATCGGCGATTTGATGAAGGGAGTCGTATCCATTGTTCCGATTCCGGGAGATTCCAAATTGCCCGCACTCACGCAAAAGGTCATCCGAAACAATTTCAAAATTGAAAAGGTCACGGACGCCTTGAAACAGGAACGGGCCCACAACCCCATTCCTCTGCTGCCCGGGCAGAAGGGAAGGTCGCCGATCCGCTACATCGTCTACATCACCAAGGAAAACCGCACCTTTGATCAGGTTTTTGGGGATATGCCCGGCGTCAACGGCGATTCCAGTATCGCGTATTACGGAATGAACCGCACCATTCCGGGAAATAAATTCCGTCCCCCGCTCAAACACGTGGATGTGATGCCAAATCATCGGAAGCTGGCCAAACAATTTGCCCTGAGCGATAATTTTTACTGCGATTCAGACGTCTCCGCAGACGGGCACCGCTGGATGGTGGGCACTTACCCCAACGAGTGGGTGGAGACGGGAACGGCGGCATCCTACGGGGGCGGGCGCTCATTCAAATTGAACTCTACAGCCCCGGGCCGCCTGCTGATGACCGGCGCATCCGGCGCTGTTTATCCCGAGGATTACAATGAAAAAGGCGGGCTGTGGGAACACATGGAACGCAGCGGCGTAGATTTTTTCAATTTCGGGCTTGGATTTGAATTTGCCGGCAACGAAGAAAACCACACGTACATGAGCACGGGAATTCGACTGTCGGTGAACTACCCCATGCCGGAGCCTCTCTTCCGCCGCACATCCCGTTTTTACGCCACATTCAACACCCAGATTCCCGACCAATTTCGGTTGGAAATGTTTGAGAAAGAGGTCAAAACACGCTGGCTTTCGGGGAAGGAACCTTTTCCCACGGTGATCACCTTAATGCTGCCCAACGATCACGGATCGGGAATCCGGCCGGACGAAGGCTATCCTTACGGTGAGTCGTATCAGGCAGATAATGACCTCGCGCTGGGAAAATTGGTCGAATTTCTGAGTCGTACACCCTACTGGAAAAATATGGTCATTTTTGTCACGGAGGATGATGCCCAAAGCGGACAGGACCACGTGGATGCTCACCGGAGTATTTTGCTGGTGATCGGCCCCACCGTGAAACACGGGTACGTTTCGCACGTACATGCCAGCTTCGAGAGTATTCTAAAAACCATTGACCACGTGACCGGGATGGCTTATTTGAATCAGTACGAAGCTGGGGCAAATGATCTGGCGGACTTCTTCACGGACACGCCGGACACGAGCGGTTACACGGCGGTCCCCGTGGATTCTCGTTTGTTCGATCCGGAGAAAGCCCTGGATCCCTACGATCCGAATTTCGATTGGGAAAAACTGGACCAGTATCCCAAAATGGACGATCCGACACTCATGCGCCGATGGCTGGAACGGGAACGCCAGGATCACCAACCATTCAGACGCAGTCAGGCACAAGGACACACCGGGACACGTCGTTAAATGGGCTGAGCCAAACGGCAATACCATGTGGATTTGGATTTAATTTTGGAGGGAGAAGAAATGAGATTTTTCAAAACCATCGCTGTTGGGATATTTTTCGTGATTTCGGTTGCCTCCGTTCTTGCAGACGCTCCACAGGTTCTTCGAATGGGCGAATATTCTCTCCATATCACACCTGCCCCTTTTCATATTAAAATGATGCGAGCCGGGAAAACCCTCTTTTCCGAATCGGCAAGTGAAAACGGACGTTCATCTCTTTTCTACGAAACGGAAAACGGAAGGCAGGTTCTGACGGGATTAAAAGCGGTTCGCACGTCCAACAAACACCTGTTTTCGGCTTCTTATTTCACCAGCGACCACCGAACGGCGGAGATTACCGTTAAAAAAGGGACGGCCGGAGAGTTTGTCATCAGCCTGAGCATTCAACCCTCTGCAGGTGTAAAAAAATGCGGCGAGGTGCTTCAGGCCTTTCCGGAGGAACATTACACCGGACTTATGGAGCGGGTGCGCGGCACAAATGACCGGGAATCCTGGCAGCCGGGCATTCAAACCGGTCTGGATTTACGGGGTGAGAAGGTGAGTTTTTTCGTGCGCCCCACCGTTGCGATTTACACCCCGTTTTACCTCTCATCAAAAGGCTATGGGCTTTGGGTGGAAACCACCTGGCCCGGTGCATACGATCTGGCGGCCACGAACCCGGAAAAAACCACATTCAGTTTTGAAGGAGAGGGCCGTCTTGTGTATCACATTTTCCCCGGCCCGCAGCCCGCAACGATTCTCGAAAACTACACGGCTCTGGCCGGACGGCCTTTTCTTCCCCCCAAATGGGCCTTTTCCACCTGGCGTTGGCGGGATGACCACGCCAATCTGGACACCCTTTACGACGGTACCCCCTACTCCGGCCCCATCAATTCCCAGCTTTACGAAGATGTGGCCATGATGGATTCCCTGGACATTCCATACGGAGTGTATTGGGTCGATCGTCCCTGGGCCAAAGGCCCCAGGGGCTACAGCGATTTTCAATGGGATCCCAAACGCTTTCCCAATGCCGAAAAAATGATTCGCTGGCTTCACCAAAAACATAAAAAATTCATGCTCTGGATTGCTCCCTGGGTGATGGGCAACATGGTCGATGAGGGTATCGCCCGGCATTATTTCATGCCCGGGATGGATCGGTATCTCCACAAAAAACGACCGGATCGTTACGCGTTGATTGATTTCACCAATCCGGACGCCGTGCGCTGGTGGCAGAGCTATCTTCAAAAAATAATCGACCAGGGTGTGGCCGGATTTAAACTGGATCGCTCGGAAGAAATTGTTCCGGCTTCCCTCCAATTGAGGGTTCACGACGGGCGGACGACCCGGGAAATTCACGACATCTATCCCCTGCTTTATGTGAAGGCCACCTACGAAATCATTAAAAAACGGCGGGGAAAGGACTTTGTTTTGATGCCCCGGGCGGGCTACACCGGCAGTGCCGTTTATGGTACCTTCTGGGGTGGAGATACCGGCAACAAGCAATGGGGACTGCGTTCGGCCATTATTAATGTGCAGCGCGCCTCTCTGATGGGATTTCCTATCTGGGGCTCAGATACGGGCGGCTACCATAAACCCACGTACCGGGAGGTTCTGGCCCGCTGGCTGGCATTCAGCTGTTTCACCCCTATCATGGAAGTGGGTCCCACAGACAACCGCGCCCCCTGGAGTATGCGCTTTGCCCCCCACTACGACGTGGAGTTGATCGCCATCTGGCGGATGTACGCAAAACTGCACACGGCCCTCATGGATTATTCCTTAAAATATGCGACAGAAGCCCACAAAACCGGCCACCCGCTGGTTCGCCCTCTCATCTATTATTTTCCGGAAGATGCCGCCGCCTGGAAAAACTGGGAAGAATTTTTTTACGGAGAGGATTTTCTGGTGAAACCCATCTGGCGCAAGAATCAAACACAGACGAGCGTCTATTTACCCAGGGGAGAGTGGGTGGATTACTGGAACCCCTCAAAGACGTTCTCGGGGCCGCGGACACTTTCCGTTGACGTTCCCCTGTACAAAATGCCTATTTTTGTCCGAAAAGGGGCGCGGGTTCCCATGCTGAACTTAAACGACGTGTACAAACAATCCTTAACCCTCGCCAGGAAAAAACCTAAATTGAACGGAAACCCCAAATTATGGTAAAAAAAATGAATGGCATTTGAATTTTTTATTGATTTCTGCCGATTATTTTATTAAATTAATGGGCGTTTTTTGAACATAGTATTCTTTTACGGTGGGTATAGCTCAGTTTGGTTAGAGCGCCAGGTTGTGGCCCTGGAGGCCGTGGGTTCGAGTCCCACTACTCACCCACAGCTTCCTGTCGATTTTTGTTCGTTCGTGTCCCCATCGTCTAGTGGCCTAGGACTCGGGATTTTCGATCCCGCAACAGGGGTTCGACTCCCCTTGGGGACGCACAACAAAAGCCCCAAGCGCACACGCGTTTGGGGCTTTTTTATTTCCCCGTTGAAGTGAGTATTTTGAATTTTGGATTCCGGAATTCGGATATGGATTCCCTGTCACCTCGATACAGCCGTTTTCGGCGGCCACTCGGTGACCGGAGAAGTTCTCAGCCGTTTAGCTTTTGGCCTCCAGCAAAAAACCGGTCGTCGAGTGATCCGACAGTTGCCTGAGCTTGTCGAAGGCAAGGCGGATCGTATTGAGACGATCGGACGGTCCAAAAATTACCGCACATAAATACGCACAGCGGCCGTGGACGTGTGCCCGTCACGGTCGGTGGCCAGCACGCGAATCGTGTGCGTCCCTGCCGAAAGATCATTCCTGAAAAGCTGGGTTCCCACCCCCAACGGCCCATCCAGACTGGATATCCACTGAACGCTGGAATCCTGCAACGCCCCGTCCTGTTCATCCCAGGCACTGCAATTGAATGCAATTTCCTCCCCGGCAGGGAAGGTGCTTTCGGACTGCGGACTGTAAATTTCGACGGAGGGGAATCCCTGCTTAAACACCTGGTGCACAAAAATTCTGACCGAATTATCCCGATTCTCTGCCACGGTATCTATCGCGGTGCCCAGAAACTTTACCTCGCCGTCTTCCAAAAATGCCAGGCCAAAAAAGTTCAATCCCGGATTCACATGAATTTCACCTTCGGCTGACGTATCAACCAAACCCAGCGCAAACTCTCCGTAAAAGGAATACAAATCATCCGCAGCGTTTTTAAGCTGGCCCATCCAGTCCGTCCAGGGAATTCGGTACTGAAGGTAAAGCGGCAGCTCGGTCTGATGATCGGGATTGTAACTTGCCTGATAGAATTCTTCCGCAGTGGCATATTTGGTTAAATCCAGCACAACCACCTTCACTTCGCTAATCCCCTGCCCACGCAGGCCTTTTGCCAATCGGGTTCCGGGATGGCTTTTCTCACCGGAAACCTGCAGAAAACGGACAGCAAAGTGCACCTGCGTTTCTGTGTTCGGTGCCAAAGGCTGTTTACTGCATCCGAAAGACAGAATCACGACCCCCAAAACCAGTCCGGCAAGAATTGAAAGATTTTTCCTTTTGCTCATAAAATAGTCTCCTTGCATCAAAATTTATAAACCAGTCCCGCCAAAAGTGAAAACCCTGTTACAGAAACAGATTTCTGTGCAACGGTTAAACTGCCAACGGAAAAGAGAAATTGATTATTGAATGTTACTTGAGACCCGATTTGCAGAGGAACACCGGCCCCGATTCGGAAAATTTTAGCTCCACCCGTGTGGTAAGCATTGTTACTGTAGAGCAGGAACCCCATCTGTGCCGCAACCTGGCGTTTGGCCCCCACAGGCGAGACCGTTTTTATCCCCATTTCAAATTGATTGCCATTGCTGTTCAGGCTTTCGGACTGCAGACCAGAACCCAGTGCGTAGGCATTTTTGCCCTTGGTTCGATTTTTCACATAAACAAGCAGTTGCATCGGAGCATCACCCCACAGATGAAGGGATCTGTAATGGCGCAAATCAATCAGCACTCTTACGCCCGATCGGAAAACCTGCTGCCCGTTCATCTTGTCGGTGGCATAATAGGTGAATGTCACATCGCTGGTCCAGCGGGACTCCTCACCGTAATCCACGCCGAAATTGAAGCTGAATTCATCTCCCGGATCGTAACTCAGATCAGCGCTGGTAAATGGCCGATACGAACCCTTTTTCAGATAACTGAATCCCCCGCCCAAAACAACCGGCCCAACTTTTCGGGCGTAAACCACTCCGGCATTCACATTCAAACCGGCTCCCAGAAGAGGCACTGAAAAATTCAGGGCATTCAGGGCCGTTACCGTCGAAAGATTCCACTGTTCCGGTGTCAGCGTGCTTTTCCCCGTGGGTGTATTTAGTCCCAGTGTCAGCAGACCATGGTCACCCAAGAACAGGTACGAGGCCCGAAATCGCGTATCCGAAAAGCCGCTCAGGTGGTTTCCTGCGAAGCTGTTTGCGGCCGGAGAGGTTGTCATGTCCAGACTTAATCCTTGCCGAACCGGATAAATGACGGTTACGGGAAGGGCAAATTGGGTAAATGTTCCCGGAGCTCCCTTAAAATGCCAGATTTGAAGATTCCCCTGAACAAGGGATGTTTTTTGACGAAGGAAGTGAGACGTCTGGGCCTGCCCCAAAGCAGGCAGAACACTGGCCAGGCAAAGGGTTCCTTTCAACACAAATGCAATTAATCGCTTCATAATCATTTTCTCCAAAATCTTTGCTTTCTTAATAACCTGCATGATTCATAAAATTTCGCCACGAAGACTCTAAGTCACGAAGATTATTAAAATAAAGTAATTAGCTATTTGAAACCCAGTTTGTTTTGTACATTTTCCCCTTTCATCAGAATTCGTGAAATTCGTGGGCTCTATCTTTTCAAACAGACACCCGGGTCCTTCGCCTCATTCAACCGGAATGGGAACCTTGATTTTTACCTTTGCGGCTCCCAGAACAGGCTCGCTTCCGCTGCTCTCCTGAACCGGCTTTCGCTGTTCCACACCCGGCACAAACCCCACTCCCACATTTTCTGCGCTTCGGGTTACACGATCAATCACAACATCCTCCGTTTCAACGGCAGGGGCTGTTTTTTCAAGGGTCGATGATGCGGCGACTGTTTCCGCTGGAAGGGCAACCGCCTCGGAAAGTTCGATTTCCGCCTGCTGAATCGGATCCGTTTCTCCCAGACTGATTTCCGTGCTCTCCAACCCAATTTGAGCCTTTTCGAAATGCGGATCCAACCGGACTGCTTTTTGGTACTGCTGCTTTGCCAGATCAAACTTCCCCTGATCCTCGTAATCCAGAGCCTTTGAATACGCAATGAACGCCATTAGATTTTCTGTTGGAATTTTCCGAATGGCTTCCCGTTCCTGATCGGTGAGTTGAATGCCCATGTCACCGATTACATCAAACACCAGTTTTTTTTCAATCTCAAAAATCTGCCTGAGATTCCCGTTGAGTTTTCCGTTTTTCTCCACCCGGGCATCGGCTGCGCGGCTAATGGCGTACTCCAATTGAATTTTTTGCCCCGAAAGGGTGAGAAAGGCCCCGTTCACCAGTGAACTCACTCCCAGGAGTTTCCCGACTTTGGGCGCTGTCTTCGGATCCACAAGACCCGTTTGTCCCAATCCGATTTCCTGCATCAACGCCTGAAGCCGTACTCGTTCCACCACCTGCAGCGAATGGACCTGAGAAAGATCGGTAATGATCATATCCGTTAATCCCTTTTGAAGGGGGTCCAATTCGGGAATTTTCATCATATTTGAAAAATAAAGAACCGCTACGGAGTGGGGTGAAATGTGTGTTACCCCAAGAGACTTTTCATTGGCAACGGCCTGTTTGACCTCTTGTTCGATTTCTTTTCGGAGCAGGACACGTAATTGCGCTTCCACTGTTTTTCGGATTTTGCTGAAGCGGCTTAATCGGGTGAATTGCCGGTAGGTTTGAATGGCCTGTTTCACCTGCCCGCTTTTTTCGAACGAGGCTCCCAGATAATACAGGGCAACGCCGTCTTTGGGAGCCCTTTCGTGAACCTTTTTTAAAATCGGGATGGCCATCTTGTAATTTTTGGTTTTGAAATAGGCTATTCCAAGATTGCGCAGAGCCTCGCTGTTTTGGGGATTTTCCCGGACAGCGTTTCGAAATGCGCGGATAGCCTCTTCGTAATGTCCCTGCCGAAGCGCTTTCTGCCCCGTGTGATAAGCCGAGGATGCACAGCCCAAAATCAGTACACTCATCACCAAAAGCCACACGCCCAATCCCCGTCTGGCAAAGTTGGTATTATTCGGAACGGGATCCCCTTTCCCGTGTTCTTTCACAAATGGCGGAACATAAAATTCCTTTTTGAAACGATTCATTAAGTGATCTCCTTTATCCAATTATTTTTCTTTGGATTGAATTTTGGCTAATTCCTCCCGCGCGGATGTGTACTTTGGATTGATTTTGAGGGCCTGTTCGAACATGGCCTTCGCCTGTTCCCATTTCCCCGTGTCTTCCAACTCCAGGCCTCTGGAATAATACAACGCCGCATCAAAGGATTTATTTTGTGCGGTTTTCAGACGCTTTTTGTCCCCTTTTGTCAGCTTTACATCCAGCGCTTTTGCAATTTTTCGGGAAAGCTTTTGGACCATTTTAAACAGATCCTTAACCTTACCCGTAACCTCCTCCGCTTCAAGGGTTCGGCCCGTTTCTACCTCCACAATCCGGGCATCGATTCGCATCTTCCCGCCAAACATGACGACGTAGCTTCCCAGAAGGAGCGTTTGGGCCCCGAGCAGGCGCCCCACCTTTTGGGCCGTTTGCTCATCCACCAACCCGCTCTGCCCCAGTTTCATTTCCTCAATCATTTGCTGCAATTGACTGCGTTCAATCACCTTCAAGGCCTGAATTTTGGATAATTCCGTAATCAGCATATCGGCCAGTCCCTTCCGAAGGGGGTCCATGTTTTGGCGATCGGCAAGGCTGTTATTTTGAAAATAGAGGACGGCCAGAGTTTTTCGGGGAATTTGTTGTGCGGCAAAGCAGGTGGTAAGGGAGGTGAAAAAGATACTTACGATAAGAACAGCCCCAAGATAGGCTTTTTTCTGCATAAATGGATTCCTTTCCAGTCTATTTGAAATGATTTTCCGAAATCAACTATGGATTTACTTTCAAAAAACCTCTGCCCGCTAATTTCACAAATTATGACGAATGAATTTTATTGAAATTAGATGAGAGCATCTTGTAGCATTTGGAGTAAAATCAACGGCTCAGCGTGTAACAAACAGAAACAAAATCCAACGATATTATCGGCGTGCTCTTCGAAAAGAATTAGGTGATCCGGAACGACGGTCGACAATTTGTTGGCGATTTGCAGCGCCCCAAAATGACCCAACTTGATTTGAAACCTTTGCTTAGTGCCTCTTTTCGTAATTATTATGACGTATTCTAAAAGTCTGATCGTATTGGTTAAAGAACTCACGGTCGTTGAGCGGAGTCGAAACGACCGGGGGAAGATAGCATTCCAGGCTCCCTTCGACACTTCGACAGGCTCAGTGTAAACTCTGATCAGGGAGCGGCTTCTCCATAGGGTTAAAAAATATAACTGAACTTATGAAATAAACCACTTAGCAAGGTTTCTCCTTACGACGACATTTTTTACCGGTGTGTTTGCAGGCCTGAAGCCTGCGGTTACGCGACAGCCACGAATTCCGTTAGTTGGGTGCCTGAATGCATCCGGTGTACCGGCCCATCCAGTAGGCCAGCATCCACCAGTTACCGTCCTTTTCCGAGGTGCCTCCGTTTCCCATGGCCGGCGACCACGGATCGTGATCCCATCCCCGTTCGCTGGGCGGCAGCAGTCGATCTGTCTGGAAGGATTCAAAATCCTGCGAATGCACCAGGTGAACATCCTCGCGTTTGGAATTGTCGATGCGCCACTGGATTAAATCCAGAGGCGCGTCTTTCAGAGAAAAAATCGTCCTGTCCAATTGGTACGGCCTGCCCGTGCAGAAGGCATACACAAAATCCACCAGAGGCATTTCATCCTTGTGGACGCTTTTGTACCACCAATCCAGGCTTTCCTGATAAATCTGACGCAACTTCGGATCCGTCTCATACAAAAAAAGGACGGGATAAACCAGGGGCAGCAACCCATCGTCAATGTGTGTGCGCCAGGAGGGGTTGTAGGCTTTTGCATGGCGGGCATTTTCGGCGTAGCCGTGTTTTTCGATGAGATTCCTGTAGATTGTCTCATATTTTTCATTGCCGCTGACGTGATAGGCCAGTTTCAGGTAAGAGAGCATTTCCAGGGAATTGATTCCCCGTTCGGCCGCCCAGTCGGGATCGCCATTCAATTTCTGGGGAGACCAGACAGCCCATTTGGTGTGGGTTCCATCGATATCTTTCAAAACAAATCCATTTTCCACGACGGTGTCGATAATGCGACAGACAAGATCACGGACCCGTTTTTTCTCCCGCTGATCCGCTACCAGATCGTAATAAAACAGATACCCAAACATGTGGCCGGTCATTTCGTCACTGCTCGTATCGCCCTTCCAGAGGAATTTTCCGTCTTTCGAAAGACGCCAGCGTTTTTCCACACGTTTATCACGGGGATTTTCAACGCGTCGAATCGCCCATTCGCGCGCCGTGTACGTTCGATTCGGATCGTGCATTCTTTTCCAGCCAACCGGAATAATCGAGCGCGCAAAAAAGCCCCGTGTCCGGGTGATGGTTTGCAATTTCAACAGGGCTTCAAAGGCCATTTTGGCCTGTCTTTTGGCTTCGGGATTCTTCGTAACCGCATACCGAAAGGATTGCATTGCCAGGTACCGTCCCGTGTGCAGGCCGTCATTGTCGCTGTCATCATGCCGCCAGTGAAGCGTGTCGCCGGGGGAGGCCAGTAAACACGTCCCAATGAATCCCGGGGTTCGGATGTGCCGCGCCAGGCAAATGCGATAATAATGGGCGAATTTCCGGGCCAGCGTCATTGGCCGGGACTGAATCGCACTCACCCCGGATGCCGTTGCAATCCAGGCGGTTCCCCCAGAATCAAAGGCAATGTCCCTGACATGGTCATTCAGGAGCCAGCGCCGGCTCATTCGCACCGACCAGTGTCTTCCGTCGTAGCGGGCCACGCCCAAATCACTGCCCACCCACATTCTGCCATCGGGCCCTCTGGCAATCACCTTCACCGCCACATTGGGCAAACCGTTGGAAGACGTAAAATCCCGAATACGCAGTCCTCGTTTGTACACCGTAATGCCCCCAGTCTGACCAACCCACAAAGAACCGTCATCGGCGGCGGCCACACTGGTCACATCTGCACTGAGCAGTTGTTTGGTGTTCTGATAGAGGACAGGAACGTCGTTCCCCGGTTTTTGGTGATACAGGCCCATTCCGGTTGCAATCCAGATGCCGCCCCTTCCGTCAGCAAGGATTGAACGAATGTTTTTTGAATAGGGAATTTCAGACGACTGCCATCTTCCGTCTCTGAAAATCCATTTCCCGTCGGGCCCCAGCGCCAGAACCTCCTTGGGACCGGCGTAAATGGCCGAAACAGGTCCCTGAATACCGGACATCTTCTTGAGTCCCGAAGGCGTGGTGTGGTAGATGCCGTTCCAGGCGGCGGCCCAAACCGACCCGTCCGGTGCGACTGCCGTGTCAAAAACCGGTCCGGCATTTTTACGGGACATTTTCGCTTCCCATTTTTTCTGATCTTTCGGGAGCCGAAACAATCCGGCACGAGTGCCAATCCATACGTTGTCCCCGGGGTCAACGGCGATCGTAAAAACATCGTTGGCGGCTTTGTCCTGTCCAACGGGATAGGGCTTATGAACGTCCTGGAAGAACAGAGTATCCGGGGCTGCCGCTTCGAATTGTGCAAACGTCGTTTGAAAAACAAATAAGGACAGCAAAAGTACAAGGGATTTTATCAGATTTTTCATCCTGGATTCTCCTTACAATGATTCAATCGTGCATGAACGAAAACATCTACCATAAAATTGTTGATGTTGTGTTACGGGTCCAATTCGATGTCCAGATTCTCAGCCACCATGGCTGAAATAGAAACCGGATCAAGGGAATCAATCGTGACCCAGCCAGCGCCAAAAGAATGCAGGGTGATTTTCTGACCGGGGATCTCCACAAAAATATCCGTTTTCCCTGAAGAGGCATTCAGAATGAAATAGGTCTTTTCTTCGGGGGAGAAAAGAAAGGTCAGCGGAACGCCTCCCGTCCAGTTAAACGTGACCCCGCCGAAGGTTACCGGTCCGCTGAACGCCTGCCGGGAAACAGGGGAAACGGCCAATTGGGGAAGACCCCGCCTGCCGCTGATCCGTCGATCCGCATGAAAAATATCCCGGGGATCGTAAGCCAATTCCAGGGAGCCACCCGAATACATCCATTTGACCGCTCGTTCTGTTGGCGAAACCCGGGTTTCAATTTTTTCATTTTGAATGCTTTCCCGAAAGCCCCTAAAACTTATGTTTTCTTCAACGCTGCCTGTTGCAAACAAATAGCCGTTGTGAAGCTCCTGCAATTGTTCCTGAGTCATTCCGGATGGGTTGTTTTTGGCGTTGTAGAAATTTAAAAAGATTTCATCCGCCCGTTTCTCAAGAATAATTCCCCGACCGGTGACCTCCGGTTCCGGTCGAAACGGGTAAATCGCCAGAAAATGCCCTGCGTGTTCAGCAAAAAGCCAGCTTTCCGCAGGCACCGGTTGCGGGAAGTTCTGTACATTTTCGTCTCCGAGAAAAAATTGGACCTCTCCGGTGAATTTCAGAAAAGCCCGGGCGGTTCGCACCGGGGAATCCTGTGGGATGGCCGGTTCAAACCGGGGTAAGGGCGACAAAAAACTGGGCGGCGTGTAAAGGACTGCAACGCGATTTTTGTCCTGTACAGACAGGAAATAGTGCCGGCGGCTCAACGGGTGTTCATCCGTTTCAGCAAAGACAAAATTCCCCCACACCGTGGCAAAGTTATCCGGCGTTTCTTCCGCTTTGGTTCGATAATACAGAAGCAGGTTTCGCCGCTGATAAAAGGAATCCTGGTGGGTGACCGTTCCCAGAACGTACGTTTCCGTTTGATAACAGGTGTTGGCCATCACGTGAGGGAATCCAAGATAATCACGGTCCCCATACGGGAACAGCCGGCAGGCCTTTGTCTGCCAGTCAATTGTCATTGATCCGCTTTCACCGATGGGGATTGAGAATTCGGTTTCAATTTGCTCCTTTACTTCAAAGGGATACGACCTTTTCAAAAAGAGCTGACGAATGGAGCCTGGACAATGGAAAGAAGCTATTCCGTAAAAAACACGTCCCAAAATATCGTGATCCGATTGCCCTACTCCCAAAAAAATCCGATTTCCGGTAACGGCAAAAATTGCCGATCCCACACGAGATGGCGCAAACGTGAGGTCATCAAAATAGGCGCGGCTGTGCGGACCACCCAACTGATGCGTCTCAGGATGGGTGTGCAAGGCCAGGTGAAGCCAGTGCCGGGCCTCGGCCGCGGCGGCCAGGGCCCGAATTTCTGCGTGTTTGGAATAGGTTGCTATCGCCGCCAGCGCCAACAAGTTTACCCCGGAATAGGTCGGACTATTGTACTCCCAGGGACTTCCGTTCAGGCTGGTGTAATCCGCCCAACTCCTTAGCTTTTCCCAGCCGCGAGACACCACCCTTTCTTCGCCCAGAAGTTCTCCCCCCAGAATGGCCGCTTCGCCGGACAGCAGCAGCATATTGGTATATTTTAAAAACACATTCCGTGAAAGGATATTTTCCACGGCCAGTTCAAGGGCTTCCAGGGCTTCCTGAACCAAATCCGGCGATAGCTGGCGCCCGTAACGATTCAGCATTTCGGCCAAATTACAGGCATTAAAATCGGCCCAGTTCGGATCAATGGGCTCTGAATCTTCTGCCCACAATTTAAACGACCCCCTTTTGGGGTGTCCGGTTCGTTTCTCCTGCTGGTGCAAAACCGCACGGACGATGGTTTCGGCCCGATTAAAAGAGTCCTCTGAGCCGTCCTCGAAAAGTGAAAAGGCATACCAGAAGGAATCCCTCACCGGGTGCAGCCCGTTTTCAAACGCCACCAACCCGGTCGTTTCATCGAAATGGGCATCCCCGTACGTACGGGTTTCCTGAATCAGAATCTCTTTGCGCGTTTCAACCGGGATAATCATTTTTGCCTTAATTTACGGGGGTCTAACCAAACACTCATGAGAATTCTCCTACCCTTTCAGGCCCGAAAGCATAATTCCCTTCACAAAATATTTTTGGGCCACAAAGAATAAAACCAGAATGGGTACCAGTGCCACCATTGACGTCGCCATGATGTAATGAGGCAAAGACATGTACACATCCTTGAACATATTAATTCCGAGGGAAATGGGAAATTTTTCGAAGGTTTGCAGGTAAATCAACGGCGGCATAAATTCATTCCATTTCCCGATAAATGTAAGAATGACAATGGTTGCCAGCGCGGGCTTGGAGAGCGGCAGAATAATCGTCCAGAATGTGCGAAAAAAGGAACTCCCGTCAATTCGGGCGGCTTCTTCCAATTCCAGCGGAATGGATTTAAAAAACTGCCGAAGCAGAAAAATGCTAAAGGCACTGATCCCCAAAAAATGAGGAACGATAAGCGGCAAATAGGTGTCCATCCAACCCAGGTACTGGTACAGCATAAATTGGGGAATCAGTGTGACCTGGGTAGGAAGCATCATGGTGCTGAGCAAGATGAAAAAGAAGAAATCCCGCAGGGGCCATCGCAGGCGGGCAAAGGCATACGCCACCAATGAGGCCGAAAATACCTGCCCGATCAGAGCTAATGTGGTAATCACGAGGGTATTCCAGAAAAACCGCAGCAACGGCAGCAGCTTGAAAATCTTCACATAATTGTCCCAGTGAAAGGGTTTGGGAATCCAGACAGGTGGAATGGCGTAAACCTGCAAGAGGCTTTTCAGTGAAGCCGAAAGCGACCAAAGAAACGGGATCAGGAAAATGGCCGAGAGAAAAATGAGTACGGCGTAACCCAGAACAAGGCCGATTTTTCTCTGAATCGATTGCCTTCGCAAATAGGTTTTGACGGTTGTGTTCATCGCTTTTCTCCCTCGTAGTACACCCAAAGGCTGGAGGAACGAAAAACCAGAAGCGTCAGCCCGAAGAGAATGGCAAAAAGAATCCAGGCAAGCGCGCTGGCGTAACCCATGTTGAATTCAACGAAAGCCTTTTGATACAGATACAGCACATAGAACAAAAGGCTGTTATCCGGGCCGCCATCCCCCGCCAGAATGTAAACCACGGTAAACACCTGAAAGGCGCCGATAATAGCCATGACCAGATTAAAAAAAATGGTCGGAGTGAGCATGGGAAGCGTGACGTGGAAAAATTTCTGCCGTCCGTTTGCCCCGTCCAGATCAGCGACTTCGTAGAGATGGGTGGGAATATTCTGCAGACCGGCCAGGAAAATAAGCATCGTCGTTCCCACACCCCACAGGTGCATGATAATAAGTGCCGGTTTGGTCCACGCAGGATCAAACAACCAGGCCGGCCCGTGAATACCAATCATTTTCAGCAAACCGTTCAGCACACCAAAATCGGGATTCAAAATCCACTGCCACAGCACAACAGTGGCCACACCGGTTACCAGAGCCGGGACGTAAAAAATTGTACGAAAAACCGAAATCCCCCGAAGTTTCTGGTTCAGAAGCAGGGCCAGGAAAAGGGCAAAAACAATTCCCGTTGGAATGGCAAAAATGGAATAATACGCCGTGTTGTACAGAGCTTTCCAGAACAGGGGATCATGCAGGAAAATCTCCTTATAATTTCCCAATCCGATGAATTTCATGGCGCTCATTGGCTCGTGAAAATTCCATCGGGAAAAACCCAGGTACATTGAAAACACCATCGGGCCGAACGTCAGTCCGAAAAACCCCACCAGCCAGGGCGAGACAAAAAGATACCCGCTGAGAGCTTCTTTTAAACGAAGGCGGTTGATCCGTTTCGTCCTCATCGCCAAACCTCCATATCCCGCCGCATTTGCCTTAAGACCTCATCGACCTTTCGGGCCATCTGGTTCGCCAGATCGGGAATATTCGTGTTGGGCAGATTTAATTGCGAAAAAAGGTTTTGTGTTCGGGAGTGCACAAGCGATTGGTAGGCAATATTTGGAATAATTCTCCCGTATTTTTCCATGGATCGAATGGCAATTTTTTCGTCCTGGGGGGTTTCCGGACGATCGTACCATTTGTAAGCGTCCTGTTTTCGGATCGGGAGAGCCCGTCCTTCCAGAGCAAGTTCCTTTTGAATTTCAGGACTCAAAACCAGGCGAATCCAGTCCCAGGCCTCTTGCTTGTGTTTCGATCGATTGTAAATGGCGATTCCGTCAAAGGAGGCCCGCGTAAATTTTCCGGCGGGACCCGTCGGCCAATAGGCAATATCCCACGGCAGTCCATCCTGAATGGTCCGAAGCTGCTGAATGAGAAATCCTCCCGATGTGATTACGGCCACCCGCCCCGTCAGCAATTTGACGTAATTCTGCATGATCTTGTCGTCCAACTGTCCGCTGCGCGGGGCAATCTTGTATTTGTAAATCATATCGTGCAGCATTTGCATCGCCTCAATGGCCTGCGGACTGTTCAATTCGCACCGCATGAGATCGGGTGAATACAGTCGTCCGCCAAACGTCCAGATTACGGGCAGTGTTACCAGTAGGCTTGTGCTCACATCGAACCCAAACTGGTCATTGTAACCATCCCCATCCAGATCGCGGGTAAACACCTTCCCGGCACGAATCAAATCGTCCCACGTCCATTCTTCGGTGGGGTAACTCTGGTGGTATTTATCAAACATGGCCTTGTTATAGAATAGAAGCATGGTGAATCCATCCCAGGGGAGCCCGTACTGCCGCCGGTTATATTGAAACGATTCCAGAGAATGCGGGAAGAAATCCTGCAGCCGCAGGGTGTCCTTGTCCATTTGAATGTAAGGCTCCAGATTTTCCAGATGTCCCGTTGCGGCTGTAATCTTAAAATAGTCATCATCCACCAAAAACACATCCGTGGCCGATTTGGCCACCAGGCTGAGGCTGAGTTTGTCCTGGTACCCGCCTCCCGGCACATATTCCAGTTTCACGATCCGCCCCGGATATTTCGCTTCATATTTGGCTTTTACAAATTTCCAGAAATTAAAATCCTGAAAACCGCCCCAAAACATGAAACTGATTTTCAGCTTCTTGCGGCCTGGTGGGCCCTTTTTGCTGCATGTACTGACCGTGAAAAACAGAGCAATTGCAGTGGCAATCACAAGAATTTTGAAAATGCCGTTTCTTTTTCTCATTGATCTACCCTTTTTGAACACTCTTTTCGAAGCGGGTGTGTGCACCCGGCAGAGGCCCCGCGTGACTTACGATCGACACAAAGGTCTGGCTCAGAATTAAGAGCACGGAAAAAAGAAGGCCGCTTACAAGAACCGGACGCCATTTGAACACGCCCTGCCGGTTCACCCTCACATCCGAAAAAACCGGCCACCGTGCCAACACCCCATAAAGCGTAAGCAAAATCGCCGACACCCAGAACGACCCCTCCACAATCAGATTCACTCGATTCAGCGGCAGTACATGCGGAAGAAAATCAACGGCCACGCTGAGCCAGACAAAACTCATAAAAAATAACAGTGCCTTTCCCGGGCACGATTCCGGAAGAAAAGAGAGCTTCTGCATTCGGTTTTTAATCAGAAAAACCAGTAAGACAAGTAAAAACAGACAGAATGCCAGTAAAAACCAGACTTGCCCGTTGATTCCCAGGAGTGTTTCCGGAACGAGCTTTTTCGCCAGCAGATGCGGGAAGGCCTTCTTGTAATTCAGAAAAAGCACGATTCCCAGTACAAAAAAAACGGAGAAATCTTCCGGCCATTTGGATTGAATGGTCGATTTTTCCAGTTTCGGCAGCACAGTGCGGAGCTTCAGAAAAATCCAGGCAACCCCCATTCCCATGATCAGGCCGAAACTCTGTTCCATAATCTTCCACCAATCCAGCGACACGCCGGTGGCGCTGCCCAGGGTTTGGAAAAGATCGCCTGTGGAAAAGCCGATCCCGGAAAACAGAAACGCCAGGAGCGATGCCCAGAGGGCGGGCGTCATTTTTTTTCTCGCAAAGAAAACCAACAGCCCGGCCCACAGACCCACCATTCCGGCCCAATTGTCGCTGCGGGGGGGCGAAAGATGCCACCCCAGAAGCGTTACAAAAATGAGCAGACCCAAGATCCAGCCAATCGTCAGGTGAAGCATAAAAGAAACGGCCTGTGAAATCTTTCGCTGGAAGGCTGCAAACAGCAATAGTGCCGCAAGGGCCGCAACGGCGGCAAACCAATCCGTGTCAAAATAATAGACGGCATCCGGCTCCACATCTCCCCAAAGGGTTACAAAAAGGGCGTCTTCAATCAGCCAGGCGACAAGAATAGCCAGAAACGGAGGGATTAATTCCACCAATTCCTCCCGCTTCCGGAGAACCGCCAGCATCAGCAAACCAACCCCGACGGCTCCCCACAAGCCGCCAATCAAAAACAGGCCGGAATACCCGTAGGCTACCGGTAAAAAATCGGATGCCCGGGTGTAGCCGATCACAATCCCGTAGCTCATCTGCCCGCCAAACGCCCAGCCGACGGCCCCCAGGATGCCAAAAAACGGCCATCGTTCCAGCCAATCCTCCCGGCCTGCAATCAGGCAAATCGCCAGGCCGATGAGGGCTCCGGGGATCATGGCTCCCGTTTCGTGGCCAAAATTGCCGCGAATCCCCCACCCCAGGGACATGGCCAGACCGGCAAATAAAAGGGGTAAAAGAGGGGATTCTTTTTTAGCAACTGTGTGCTCCATGGGAACATCTCCTGAATGGGGTGAAAACAATTGAGTTTATTCCGAAAACAACATGACCCACGCCTTTTTGCGAGTGGATTGTGTTGAACCCGGGCCTGAAAAAGGCCCCCCCTTCCAACAAGTCCCCTCTTGAGAGGGGTGTCCCCGCCAGCCGGCGGGGACGGGGTGTGTTATTTGGCTTCTTTCCGAATCATTGCGCGAATAAGCAAGAATTAAGAAACACACCCCTAAATCCCCTCTTGATAGAGGGGACTTCAGGCTTTCAAAACTACATGCAAGAACCAACCTCTTTTTGCTTACAAATCAAATTAAGTTTTGTAACTTCCTCAAACATTCTCTAACCCACCCGCCTTCCAACAAGTCCCCTCTTGAGAGGGGTGTCCCCGCCAGCCGGCGGGGACGGGGTGTGTCATTTG
>JAADHR010000197.1 GCA_013151735.1 Calditrichota bacterium
AAATCAGGTCGATATCCGGATGTTCAACAATTGGGATGCCGACTCCATTACCTGTTCCGTGGACCAGGTTAATGGCCTGTGGCGGGACACCTGCATCCAGGAAAATTTCAACCAATTTGGTGGCCGTTGCCGGGGGATCACTGGCAGGTTTAAAGACCACCGTGTTGCCAGTGAGAAGGGCCGGAAAAATTTTCCAGGTGGGAATAGCCATTGGGAAATTCCATGGGGAAATAACCCCTGCCACGCCAATCGGAATACGCATGGTCATATTAAATTTATTGGGTAATTCGGAGGGAACGGTATGCCCGAAAAGGCGGCGGCCCTCTCCAAAGGCGTAATAAGCGGTGTCAATGCCTTCCTGCGTGTCTCCGCGTGTTTCTGCAATCACCTTTCCCATTTCGCGGGTCATCAAGCGCGAGATTTCTTCCTTTCGCTCAACCATGATGTCGCCCGCCTTTTTCATAATTTCGGCTCGTACAGGAGCCGGTACCAGGCGCCATTCATTAAAGGCCTTTTTGGCCGCTTTTACAGCCAGGTCAACATCCTCTTTTGAGGATTTTGGGAAAATACCCACAATTTCATCCCAGTTTGCCGGATTACGGTTTTCAAATGTTTCACCCGATTTGGAACCCACCCATTCGCCATTAATAAAATTTTTGTAAATATCAGCCATTTTAGCCTCCGCTCTATTTAGAGATTCTGATTCATCGTTGCTGGGGCTCTCCGCCCTGCACGGATCCAACACGAAACTTTCGATTTCCCCTCATTTTTTGTGTTTTTTCCATAATTGCGGGGGAGTAAGAGTCTAATTTTAAACCTATTAATGATAGCAAAATTTCTTTAAAATGTCAAGTTAATTACTTCCAAGTTTTAACGGGAAAATAAAAAAAGCCAACGAGGAACTCGTTGGCTTTTCGTGGTGGGTAGGAAACGATGCGAGGATCTTATCCCCTTTACTCACCCCCTAAAAAATCGTGAATGATGTGCCGCAATTTTATAATTCCCATCAAGTAGGTTTTTCTTTCTACAGGAATTGAAGCATATCGCCTAAAAAAATCCTTGAGATAAATAAATTCTCCCTTGGCATCCTTTTTGAGCAAATCCGTCGTCAATTGAAAAGCCGTATTTTGCAGGTCAATTTCGTTAAAAAAGGGCTTTTGGGATTTTTCACTGGACTGGATCATACTAAATCGCAAATGAACCAAAATAATTTTGTAGATAATATCGATCCACAAAAGTAAATCAGTTGCCCCCAGCGGGTGATCTGCGATTTGGCCGGTAACTCCCCACTTTCTATGAAAAGGTTTGGTTCTCAACATTAGTAGGCCTCAACTCATTTGCATTGCGCTTTACATAATTATATAACAATATTTATGCCAGAAAAGGATAATTGCCAAACGGGTTCGCCTATTATTAATAATATTAAGGGAATAGGATATGCCCCAATCAAAATGAGCTGAATGCCTCAAAGGGTGAGGTGTAATCTTTTTGCAACATTATCTCCCAAAATGTCAGCAAAAAGAGACAAACATGGGAGAAAGTGAGCGCTACACCATTTTTTTACCAGAACCTGCGGGGGTTTTTCAAGAGGCCGGTTTTAATGTTTTTCAGGATTTTTCGGGGGTGGAGAATAGCTTTTGCGAAATCAACCCTTCACGAGACCATAGATTTGAATTTTCTTGTAAAGATAGGTCCGGGCAATTTTCAAATCCTGTGCTGATTTTGCAACATTCCAATCATTCTTTTCCAGGGTTTTGCTAATAAGGTCTTTCTCGAACGCCTCTTTTGCTTCTTTGAGGCCCCTGTTTAATCTTTGGCTGGTTAGTGCTTTTTCATTGGCATCGGGAAGTTTGGTTTTACGCTCCCAGATGGTCATAAGTTCTTCTTTTGATATGATCTGGGATGACGTCATAATGACCAGTTTCTCGATCAGGTTTTTTAGTTCTCTCACATTTCCAGGCCAGGAATACCGCATGAGAGAATGGATGGCTTCCGATTCAAGGCTTTTTATGGGGATTGAATATTTTCTTGAGAAGAAACGAAAGAAATGTTTCACCAAAATGGGGACGTCGCTTATGCGTGCCCGGAGCGGAGGGGTATGAATGGTAACCACATTGAGTCGGTAGTAGAGGTCTTCACGGAAACGGCCGGCCTTCATCTCATCAGCCAATTTCTTGTTGGTGGCTGCGATAATCCGCGTGTCCACATGAATGGATTGAGTGGAGCCAATTTTCTGGATGACGCCGTCTTCAATTGCATGAAGGACTTTTGCCTGTGCCGTGAGGCTCATATCGCCAATTTCGTCCAAGAAAAGAGTGCCGCCGTTTGCCCGCAAAAACTTTCCTTTATGCTCATTTGTGGCGCCGGTAAAGGCCCCTTTTACATGACCAAATAATTCGTTTTCTATGAGATTTGCGGGAATCGCTGCGCAGTTTACTTCGATAAAAGGTCCGCTGGCCCGGTCGCTTTTCCGATGAATGGCCCGGGCAACCAATTCCTTTCCGGTGCCATTTTCGCCCAAAATCAGAACGCGACTGTTGGTTTTTGCAACCAGCTCGATGCTCTCTTTAAGCGTTTGAATTTCCTGACTTTCTCCCACAATACTTTCCTGAATGTCCGCCTTTTTCCGAAGCTCAATGTTTTCCACAATAAGGCGTTTTCGTTCAAGGCAATTCTTGATGGCAAGCAGCAAGCGTTCGTTCGGGAAGGGGCGGATGAGAAAATCATATGCTCCGAGCCGCATGCATTGAATAATTTCTTCGGTGTCACTGGTATCTGACATCATGATGATATCGACCGGAATCCCATTATTTCGAATGCTTCGGAGAACCGTTGTCCCATTACCATTGCTAATTCCGGTTGAAAGCATCAGAATATCAACGGCTTGATCATGCAAAAAATCAATCAGGTCGTGAGGATCCGAATAGGCAAAAACAATAAAATCTTGTTTTTCCAGGAATTCCTTCAATTGGGCTTGAAGGGTTGGGTTGTCTTCGCCGATTAATAAAACTTCCCCTGCCATCTGGGTCGCCCTTTATTTTATGCGTATGAATTCAATTCTCCGGTTTTGTGCACGTCCCCTTTGGGTTGCATTGCTTGCAATCGGATCGTCCTCGCCATAACCGATGGCACGAATGCGTCGGGGGGAGATTCCCCGGTTCACAAGATATTGTTTAACGGCTTCTGCCCGCTTTTGGGAAAGCCGCAGGTTAAAGGCGCGGGAGCCGACGCTGTCGGTGTAGCCGCGGATTTCAACCTCGACGTCGGGGTTTTGGGCCAGAGATTCATAGACCGTGTCCAAAATAGCATAAGAATCGGGTGTCAGGTAAGCGCTTCCGCTCTGAAAACGAACACCTTTGAGAATAATACGGCCGCCCTTTTTGAGCATGGGTTTGGGTTTTTCATCCGGACAGCCGTCGTCATCCTGATAGCCGTTGATGGTTTCCGCGGCGTTCGGGCACTTATCCCGGACATCGGGGATGCCATCTTGATCATTATCGAGATCAGGGACGCCGTCTTTGTCCTGAAAGCCGTCGAAATCTTCTGGCTGATTAATTGCTTTGTCCAGCGAATCGGGGATGCCGTCCTTGTCATTGTCGTAATCGGGGCATCCGTCGGTATCCTGAAAACCATCGAAATCCTCTGCCTTATTGGGGCACCGGTCCAGACTATCCGGGATACCATCGCCATCGTTATCGTAATCCGGCTCGCCATCGTAGTCTTCATAATTATCAAAATCTTCCGGATGCGTTGGATCGACATCCAATCGGTCTTCGATTCCATCTCCGTCAGTATCGCGATAGCCGGTGTTGTAAAATCGAAATTCAATTCCGGCTTCCACAATTCCCCGATTGTCGTCGGCGGGTCCTCCATCGAAGCTTAAGCCGATGGTGTCGTCATTTCCTTTAAAAATATAGTGGAATCTAAAAAATAAGGACGTGCCCACCTTGTCGGAAAAGATTTTTTCCAATCCAAAGCCTGCAACTAATGTGCCATTTACAATGTCTCCCCGCCCGGGAATGCTTTCTCCCCGTTCCAGGGGTGATGTTGTATTGGAAATATCCCGGATTTCCCAATCCAGAATTCCTCCCCCAACTGAAAAAAACGGGCGAAAAGATTCGTCCGGGAACGGGATGTACACCAATTGTGTCCAGACCGGCATGAGTAGCGTATGGTAATGGCTGATGTGGGTAAACTGGGATCCGCCGGAATTTCGCGGATACACCCACCCATAGGATGCATTCAGATCAACAGCCAAGCGGCCGGAAAATCCATAACGAACAGACAGGCCGGCCCACGGTTCAATTGTGGACAGATCGGTTTGACCGAGCACCATTTTTACCGGGCCGCCGGTGAAACCAACACCCCATCGATGGCTGAGATTCTGAGAAAATGTGAGGGTCGCTGTTAATAAAATTGGGAAAAGAATAACGCCAATCATTCGGAAAAAGATATGCGCTTTCATGTTTTTCTCCCTTTCTTGTGAAAAATTTGATACAAGTGTATCATCAGTGAACGAAAAAATCCCCTTGAAAAAAGGGTTTAACATCTGACATGAAATTTAAATTTGACATCCGGAAGATTTTTTCTTATTTAATTATTGAGTTCCCTCACCATAAAGAAATAATTTATTAACCGCAGAAACAGTTTTCGTTTGATATAAGAATTCTTGGTACTTTTCAGAAGTTGTATCCATTTTCCCCAGCCCTTATAAAAAGAGCGGCGCAGGGGAGCACCCATTCACAAATGCTGAATCTGCCAGAGGGGGTCGGTTCAATCATTGCAAACTCCGTTAAAGCATCTCGGCGATAAGGATATCCCCAGCAAGGCCGTTTCAGGCATAAAAATTGCTGTCTTCTTCTTAGATTCTTTCATTATGATAAAATTTCAGGAGGATTAAAAATGAAAACCTTGAACAAAGGTATCCTATTTCTGGTTATTGGTTTTTTGATTGCAAGCACGAGCTTTGCTGAGAACCAGAGAAAATACGGCATTGGTTTCGACAGTGGTTTTCAGCGTATTCAAGGCGGATCGCCCACCAACTATTTTAGCGCTGTTTACGGCTTGTACGGCGTCTACAATTTGGGTCCCAAGTATTCCATCCATTTGCGGGCCAGCTATGGAAAGCTGGAAAGCAATAATGGGGGGTATTATTGGTCCTCGCTGACGCCGATAGAGGCCTTTTTTTCTTACAAAATTCTGCGTACACCAAAATTCGAGCCGGCCGTCCATTTTGGCGTGGCTGCCTATCGCTTCACAAATGCCACATTTGCCCCCAAACATTATTATGACGGAGCCGTTTTTCCCGGTATTGATATTCAATATTATCCGTTTCCGAATGTTTCCGTACTTTTTTCGGCAGATTTTAAGCTGACAACGGGAAAAGAATTGGACAATGCACCGACCGTTCGCGACGGCTACGCGGTGATCCGGGGCGGCTTGACCTATTATTGGCTAAAACAATCGGAGAAAAAGCGATTCCGCCCGAAGAAAAAATTGCCCGCGCCCGGTACACAAGTCGTGTCAAAGAACAATCAGAAAACACGCGTTCAAAATCCGCAGGCATCTGCAGGCAATGAAGAAGATGTGTATCTCAAAGTTGTCGAATTGAAATCAACCATCGATAATCTTGAGCAAAAACTGAAACAGAAACAGGCGCAAATTGATGAACTTAAGGTTTTATTGAATATTAAGAAAGACAAAATCGCCATATTGGATTCAAAAGTAAAGAATCTGCAAACTCAGGTGGCAAGCGGCCAACCCTATTCTCCGGAGAAAAATGCCCAATTTACACGCTCCAACACAATACCTCAACGAGGGAAGGCAGTTCGTGCATCCGCGAACATCGGTTTCAGACAGGCGTATAAAGAAGCCCTGAAAGAATTCAATTCACGCAGATACAAAAAGGCTATTCAAGATTTTTCTCTTTTAATACAGACAAATCCGAACCACCCACTTGCCAGCAATTGTCATTATTGGATTGGTGAGAGTTATTATGCACTCAAAAACTATCAGAAAGCCAAAAGCGCATTTGAGAGTGTATTGTCGTATCAGAAAACGTACAAAAGGGAACCGGCATTGCTCATGTTGGGATTATCGTATTTGAGACTGGGTGATAAAGAACAAGCCAAAGAACAATTGAGCACACTTGTTCGAAAGTATCCGCATTCTGTATATGCAAAGAAAGCAAAACGTCTGTTAAAAAGAATTGAGCGAGCGAGCATTTCCTGATCATCAGGTTTGATGACATATGAAAAGCCTGCCCCGTAATCCTATCGGCAGGCTTTTTTATTTTATTTATATCTCTAATTTATCGGAAAAATAGGTCAACAGCTGTGCCGAAGCAACTCGTTCCTGTTTCATCGTGTCTCGGTGGCGAATGGTAACGGTTTGGTCTTCCAGTGTCTGAGAATCGACTGTTACGCAATAGGGGGTTCCAATTTCATCTTGACGGCGGTAGCGGCGACCGATGGCCCCGCTTATATCGTAAAAGGTCTTGTATTTTTTCTGTAGATCTGCCTGAATTCTTTGGGCAATTTCCGGCATTCCTTCTTTTTTGATGAGGGGGAAAACCGCGATTTTTATAGGAGCAATTTTGGGATTCAGTTTCAGAACCACCCGGGTATCTCCATTGACCTCCTCTTCCCGATAGGCGTCGGAAAGAACGGTTAGTAAGGTGCGGTCAACACCGGCTGAGGTTTCAATGACATAAGGAATATACCGCTCGTGGGTCTGATCATCAAAATAGCGCAGGTCTTTGCCGGAGAATTCCTGGTGCCGACTTAAATCAAAGTCCGTGCGATTGTGAATGCCTTCCAATTCTTTCCACCCGAAGGGGAATTCATATTCGATATCGAAGGCGGCTTTTGCGTAATGCGCCAGCTCATCGGGGCCGTGCTGGTGAAACCGAAGTTTTTCCGGGCGAATTCCCAGTTCACCATACCAGGCCATTCGGGCGGCCTTCCATTTTTCAAAAAATTCTTCGTCGGTTCCGGGTTTGACAAAATACTGCATTTCCATCTGTTCAAATTCACGCGTTCGAAAAATGAAGTTGCCCGGAGTGATTTCATTTCGAAAGGCTTTTCCGATTTGGGCAATTCCAAAAGGAATTTTTTTTCGGGCTGCCTTCTGCACATTCAGGAAATTAACATAAATTCCCTGGGCGGTTTCGGGCCGAAGATAAATGGTATTTGTTTCGTCTTCAACGGGTCCCATAAAGGTTTTAAACATCAAATTAAACTGACGCGCTTCCGTGAGCTCCCCGCCGCAGACGGGGCATTTATCACCCTTAATTTCGTCGGCGCGGAAACGTCGCTTGCATTTCTTGCAGTCAACCATCGGGTCTGTAAAATTCTCAACGTGTCCGGATGCCTTCCAAACCGTGGGGTGCATGATAATGCTGGCGTCAATCCCTTCCACGTCATTTCTCCAAAACACCATTGAACGCCACCAGAATTCTTTAATATTCCGCTTTAATTCCACTCCAACCGGTCCGTAATCCCAGCAGCTATTAATTCCACCGTAGATTTCACTGGATTGAAAAATAATACCGCGTCGTTTACTCAGGGAGACAAGTTTGTCCATCATGTTGCCGCTTGATTTTGCCATTCAGGTCTGACCTCCGAACATTTAGTGTACTGATCGTAAAAAATTAACTGCGCGAAGGGTGGTTAATCCTTCAAAATGTATTTTTAAATAATATAATAAAAAACGTTCAATTTCTAATAATATTTGTTCCGAAACGGTAATTATTCCGATATTTTGCCACGAATAATCTCTCAGAGCCAAAAGAAAGTTTAATCCTTCCAGAGATAAATAAAATTGTGACGATTGATTGACCGAGCATTTTTCGCAAAGGTAGCCGCCCCGGTCAAAATCAAAGTACACGCGGGCCCCGCGGGGAGGCTGTCCGCAATTTAAACATCGTCTTAATTTTGGGTGAAATCCACTGATTTCAATAAAACGCATCAAAAATGCTTCAAAGTAATTTCGGTAATTTTCACTGGCGTTAATCCCTTCAAAAGAGGAAATGATGGTGTGGAAAAGACGCAGATTTCGTTCGCCCAGCAGCTGTGTGCGATAAATAATTTCGGCAATGATGCTCGCATATGAAAACCGGTCCAGATCATCTCTTAAATGTGAAAAGACTTTGACCAATTCGGCATTTGACAAGAACTGGAGTTCCCGGGTTTCCTTAAAATAATAAAGGATTCTCAGATAATTTAATCCATCCAAAAGAGCCCCAAATTTGCTTTTTGGGCTTCGAACGCCCTTTGCAATGAGTTGCAGCCGGCCGTACTCCTTGGAATAAACGGAAACAATTTTACTGGTTTCCTGAAAATCGTGTGTTTTCAGAACAATGGCTTCGGACTTTAGAATGGACATTTTTGTATTTTTGAATTAGGATAAATATTTAATAAAAAAGGTCACCATCGAGAAGTAAATAAGCAGCCCGAAAATATCATTTGAAGTGGTAATAAACGGACTTGTGGCCACAGCCGGATCAATCCCGATTTTTTTGAGCAGGAAGGGGATGAGTGCGCCCATAAATGCTGCATTCTCGATGACCACGATCATGGAGATGCCGATCATCACCCCTAATTTTGCATCGTGGAGCCAGAGACTGGAGATTGTAAAGACGAGTGTAGCCAGAAAAATTCCGTTAATAAAGGCTACCAGGAATTCGTGGAAAAGCCGTTTTCGGGTGTCGATCAGAGCAATTTCACCGGTTGCCAATCCACGAATCACCACCACCGCGGCCTGATTGCCGACATTTCCTCCGACGGCCATGATGAGGGGCACGAAAAAAACAACGGAAATCAGTTGGGCAATGGAGGCCTGAAACCGGCTCATCAGATATCCGGAAATAATTTCTCCGCCAAAAGCCACCAAAAGCCAGGGGAGCCGGGAGCGGCTCACCTTGAATGGTGACATCTCCGGAATATCGGTCTCGGTAATACCGGCCATCATCGTCATATCTTCGGAGGCTTCGTTTTCAATGACGTCCACCACATCGTCAATTGTGATCCGACCGACCAGCCGATCCTCTGAATCGACAACCGGTACAGAGACCAGGTCATATTTTTTTACGATTCGGGCAACTTCCTCCTGATCCATGTCTGTGTGTACGGAAATAATATCCGTGTCCATCACATCCTTCACGCGGGCCCCCGGCTTTGAAAGGATCAGTTTTTTCAGAGGAATTTCGCCCACAAGGCGTCCAAAATTATCGACGGCATAAACATTATAGATATCTTCAACCTCTTCTGCTTTTTCCCGGATTTCCTGTATGGCCTCATCCACAGAATCGTCCTGGTTCACTGCCACAAATTCCTTGGCCATAATTCCACCGGCCGTTTCGCTGTGGTGAGCCAGCAGTTCCCGCACTTCTTCCTGTTCTTCCTTGTTAATATTCGAGAGAACGTTTTCGGCCAAGGATTCCGGAAGCTCCGAGATAATATCCGTAGCATCATCCGAATCCATTTCGGTGAGAACTTCCGAGATTTCTTTGGGGTTTAAGTCTTCAAGAAGTTCATCAATCAGGGGTTGATCCAATTCGGTAAGAATTTCCGAGGCGATATCTTTGGGAAGAAGTTTAAAGATGTACCGGCGCTCATCTTCATTAAAATAGCGTAAAATTTCGGCAATGTCTGCCGGGTGCAAATTTAGCAGAATATTCAGAATAAAATGATCGGCTTTTTGATCGACCAGCTCGCGCAAATCGTCGATCGTTTCTCTCAGAGCCTCTTCATTCAGAATGGCGTCGTGCTTGGATGCTTGTTTGACAGGTGTATCCATTCGTCTATTGAAACCTCTTCCGGGCGTCTGTTGAAATTAAATTCCATGCGTTCCTGAATATCAGGCGGAAAAATAGTTTTTAGTGAGTTTCGCAGAAGTTTTCGCCGCTGTTGAAAAGCGGTCTTGATCAATCGTAAAAAATACACGTCATTTTTTGGAATTTGTTCCCTTTGCGATTTCCATGTCAAGTGTATCACAGCGGATTCTACCCGGGGCCGGGGGCGAAAAACTGTTGAGGGAACTTTTAAAATGAGCCGCACATTGGCGAATGTTTGAACCCAGATGGATAAAATCCCGTAATTTTTTGTCCGTGGCCGGCCAACCACCCTTTCGGCCACCTCGCGTTGCATCATGAGCGTGGCGCTTCGGGTAAACCGGCGTTCTTCAATCAATTTAAAAAGAACCGGACTTGTAATACCATAAGGCAAGTTGCCCACCACGTGGATTGGCTGTCCGCTGAATTGTGAAAGCTTCAGTGCCAGAAAATCGGCGTGAATGAGAGAAAAATTAGGATTCTTGCCGAAGGCTCTTTTTAAATAATCGGCATAAAAATTGTCCAACTCAACGGCCACGACACGAAAATTTTTGGCCAGCAAAATTTGGGTCAATATTCCCCGCCCCGGGCCAATCTCCAACACGGTTTCTCCGGGTTCGGCCGGGACAGCTTCTACAATTTTCCGGGCGATGTTGGGATCGATCAGAAAATTCTGCCCGAGGCTTTTTTTGGCCGCAGGGAAATCGTTGAATCCTTTAGGCATTTTTCAGTTTTTGAAAGAGCTGATGGGCGTTTTCCGTTGTGATTTTTGCAATATCTTCAAGGGGTACGTGCTTGACCTCGCTGAATTTTTCCGCAATGTATCGAACAAAGGCGGGTTCGTTTCGTTTTCCCCGGAAGGGTACTGGCGCAAGAAATGGAGAATCGGTTTCAATCATAAGTCTGGCGAGAGGAAGTTCCCGAAGTACGTCCGCTGAATCGGCTCTTTTGAACGTAACCGTTCCGGTAAATGAAATCATAAATCCCGCTTCCAAAACCTGAAAAGCTGTGGAAACATCGCTCGAAAAGCAGTGAAAAACTCCTGTAACGGGCGAAAATTCCCTGTTTTGAATGATCGCCAAACTATCCGAATCGGCCTCCCGGTTATGAATGATGACCGGTAAATTTACGTCCCTGGCCAATTGAAGAAATCGCCGAAACACCTGAATTTGCAGATCTCGTGGATTATAATCCCGGTAATAATCGAGACCAATTTCACCGATTGCGACCACTTTTGGATGTGTCGCCCAGTCGTAAAATAGGTGCATACGATTTTCTGAGTAGTCCTGCGCGTCTTGCGGATGAATCCCCACAGCGGCATAAATCTGGGGATAACGTTCGGCTAATTCAATGGCCAAAAGGCTGCTCTTTTCATCAACAGAGGGAACAATAATTTTGTCCACCCCCGCAGCCATTGCGCGTTGGATTACCGCGTCGCGATCGGTGTCGAAAGACTCAAAATTCAAATGAGCATGGGTATCGATAAACACATTTACATCCCGGTAATCGTTTGTCAGGATTGGAGGAGAAAAGCATCCAAAATCCTATTTAATTTTGGCGCCGGGTTCAATGTCTTTATCCACGGTAAGAACGGAGATGTAATCACCGGACGAAGCGGCCAACAACATTCCGTTGGATTCCACGCCGCGGATAACGGCAGGCTCCAAATTGGCGACGACAATAATGGTTTTTCCCACCAGGCTTTCCGGCGGGTACGCTTTGGCAATTCCGGCCACAATTTGCCGGACTTCGGTGCCCAGATCAATTTGCAATTTTACCAGGCGATCGGTACCCTCAACCGGTTCAGCGGTCAAAACCTTTGCGACCCGCAAATCTATTTTTTTGAATTCGTCAATAGAAAGCTTATCCATCAATTTTTCCTTTCCTGCCTTTTTGGGTGTTTCGCTCGTCTTTTTTGTGATTTCCCGGGGTGTTTTCATGGAGGGCGCTGTCGGTTCCTGTCCAGCGGCGATGGCAGCCAGACGGGCCGATTCGGCCTCAATCACAGCATCCTCGATCTTTTTGAAAAGAATAGATGCATTGCCCAGACGGTGCCCCGGGCGCAGCGTCAATTTTGAACTATCGTCCCATCGCTGGTCTTTTACGGTTCCCGGCAAATTGAGCATCCGCCAGATTTTTTCTGAAGAAAACGGAAGGATGGGGTGCCACAAAATAGCCAGGGCCCGGCTCAGTTCCAGGCAAAGATAAAGTGTAGTCTTGCATTTTTCGGGGTTCGTCCTGCGAGTGGTCCAGGGCTCCTGATCATTGAAATATTTGTTGGCGAAACGGGATATCTCCATCAATTCGCGGGTGGCGGCCCGAACCTCATATTTTTCAAAAAGGGCACCGATTTTGGTGGGAGCCTTTTCCAGTTGGGCAATTAGCTCCGCGTCAAGGGAATCAAAAGCCCCCGGTACCGGCACCTTTCCGTTAAAATACCGATCGACGAAGGATAGGGTTCGGTTGACGAAATTTCCCAGAATATCCGCCAGTTCGTTGTTGTTGCGACTTTGAAATTCCTTCCACGAAAAGTCCGCGTCTTTCGATTCAGGCGCATTGGCGGCAAGTGTGTACCGAAGCGGATCGGGAGGGAATTTTTTCAGATAATCATCCAGCCAGACCGCATAGTTCTTGCTTGTGGAAAGTTTTCGGCCCTCCAGGTTCAGAAATTCATTGGCCGGAATGTCCGTTGGAAGAATGTAATCTCCCCGGCCCATGAGCATAGCCGGCCAGACAATGGCATGAAAAACGATGTTATCCTTGCCGATGAAATGCACCAGTTTGGTTTGGGGATCGAGCCAGTAATCTTTCCACCGATCCGGATGGCCTATTTTAAGAGCCCATTCTTTTGTAGCGGAAATGTACCCGATTGGGGCTTCAAACCAGACGTACAAAACCTTGCCCTCGTGGTTTTTCAGGGGAACGGGAACACCCCAGTCCAGGTCCCGCGTAACGGCACGGTCCTCCAGCCCTTCCTGGAACCAGCCGTAGCAAAAGTTTTTGACATTGTCTTTCCAGCTGGTTTTGGAATCGATCCAGGCCTTAATCTGATCCTGGAAGCGCGCCAACGGCAGGAACCAGTGGGTGGTCTGCCTCAGGATGGGCGTGGTTCCGCACACGGCACATTTGGGATCAATCAGCTGGGTGGGTTCTAACCATTTGCCGCATTTTTCACACTGATCCCCCCTTGCCTCCGGGTTTCCGCAGTGAGGGCAGGTGCCCACCACATAGCGATCGGCCAGAAAGCGCTTGCACTTCGGGCAATAGAATTGTTCCGTTGTGTGGGTCACCAGCAATTTTTTCCGGTACAGGCGCAGGAAAAATTCTTGAGCCGTCCGATGGTGAATCTTAAGAGAGGTACGGGAAAAATTGTCAAAATCGATTCCAAATTTTTCAAAATGGATTTTATGGTTTTCATGATAGTAATCGACCACATCCTGAGGCGTTGTTCCCTGTTTTTCGGCGGCAATGGTAATGGGCACGCCGTGTTCATCGGTGCCGCAGATAAAAATAACATCATTTTTATTTAATTTCTGGTAACGCACATAAATATCGGCAGGCAAATAGGCTCCGGCCAAATGACCCAGATGAATGGGGCCGTTCGCATAAGGAAGCGCGCTGGTTACTAGAATCTTTTTCTTTTCACTCATGAAACACCTTTTTTATTCTTATGTGACCGATGGTGATTGGAATTTTTCTTCACATTTTCGTGTTTTCCCTGCAAAATAAGATTTGTGATTTCGTCCAGACTGTATCGGGTGATGCCTTCGCCGTTTATTCGCAGGTAAACCTCCTCTTTCAAAATATCAATCCGTTCAACTGTTCCAACACCATCGGGTGTTTTAATGGTACTGCCCACGTCCGGGAAACGCTGGTTGGCTTTCTGGTAGAAATCGCGCTCAAAACGTAAACAACATTTCAGCCGGCCACAAACCCCGGATAGTTTTGTAGGATTGAGCGGTAAATTCTGTTCCTTGGCGTGTTGCGTGGTGATCGGATCAAATTCGTGCAAAAAACTGGTACAGCAGAGCTGGCGGCCGCAAGGTCCGTATCCGCCCAATCGTCTGGCTTCATCGCGAACACCAATTTGCCGAAGTTCAATACGCGTCCGATAAATTGAGGCAAGGTCCTTGACCAGTTCACGAAAGTCGACACGTTTATCTGCAGTAAAATAAAAGGTTAATTTATTGCGATCAAATTGGTATTCCACGTCTACCAGCTTCATTTGGAGGTGGTGCGCCGTGATTTTCACTTTGCACATGTCGAAGGCATCCCGTTCGAGTGCGCGGTTCTCTTCGTAACGCCGCAGATCTTTTTCGTTTGGCTTCCGTAAAATCTTTCTCAGGTTGGATTCGTCCTGGATGCCTTTCAGAGAGGCCAAAATTCCAACCTGGAGAATAATGCCCAGGTCTTCACCCCGATCGGCTTCCACAATGGCATAATCGCCGACGCGAAAGGGAAATTGAAGAGGGTTACTGAAATATTCTTTTCGATTCCCCTTGAACCCAATTTCCAGAATTTGACTCATTTATAGATACCTCGCTCATATACTCGTAAGAGTGGATGTCCGTCGCGCTTGCTCAAAATTGGGTGGGGATGAGGTCTCTTCTATGTGTGTTGAAAAAGAACACGAAAGAAAAATCACATAATGAAAATTGTAAAAAGTTATTTCAGTTGATTTCCGGAATTAAAACCGAATCCTTTTTCGACAATGGCCGTCAAGAAAATAAATCCCTGTTGGCAATACCGCCGGAGACAGAGCGAAAAACCACGGTCACCTTTTTACAATTTAGAGTAATATCTATGTTAATTTTTTTATCAATCAGACCTCATTCAACCCAATTTCTTGCACATTGAGTACGATTGGTGGTTGAAAATTGAGAAAAAACCCTCAGAAGCGATTTTCCAAAATCACCAGGGGGCTCAAATCAGCTGTCTTTTAAATAACAGCATAAAATCAATTAAAATTAGATTAATATAAATATTTTTATCAATTAAATCAATAAGTTTTTCCAGTTCGGAAATAGCATCTTCAATGTCACGATCCTCCAGTAAAATGGCCAATTTTTGAACATCGTCCAGGCGGTCGAAATTGGTCAGCACGGCATGCCAGTCGGGATGATCAAACCGGAGCTCGTGAAAAATGAGTGTGTCCCGAAGCCACAGAAGGGAAAGGGCAAAAAAGTCTTTTATCAGGGATTTATTTTTACCGGAAGCCAGTTTCTCGACAAAGGAAAAGCGTTCCAGATCATCGGAAGACGCTGCAATGATCAGGGATTGAAGCGCCAGATCCCGAAGGGCCTGGTAATCTTCCTGGAGGAAAATCATGGCTTTGCGGAAATTCCCCTGAGCCAGCCGGGAAACCACGGCCGCACGTGTCTCGTCTGTTCCCCTTCGAAGCAATTCTGCCTGGATGTCGGCGGGCCGCAGCGGAGAAAATGGAATGACCTGGCAGCGTGAAACGATGGTTGGCAGGAGCTGGTTGAGCTTGGATGTGGTCAAAATAAGAACGGTCTTTTCAGGGGGCTCTTCCAGCAGTTTTAGAATAGAATTGGCTGCCTGTTCGGTCATGCGATCGGCTTCAGATATAAGAATGACCCGATAGTGGGCATTGTAGATTTTGAGCGACACAAACCGCTTTAAATCCCGGGTATTGTCGATGAGGATTTTGGCCAGGCTGCTTTTGGCCAGCGGAACGTACGGATCCTTTGCTTTTTTCCGTAATTTTTGAGAGAAATCCTTCTCCTGCTCCTTGGATGACGTGGGGTAGACCAGACGGAAATCCGGGTGCGTAAGGGCGCCGAACTGTCGGCAATTGGGGCAGGTATCGCACGGAATGGTTGTTTCGTCGAGGCAGTTTATGGCCTTGGCAAATTCGATAGCCATGGCATCTTTCCCAACGCCTTCCGGTCCGTGGAAAATGTACGATTGGGATATCCGCCCGCTGGCCAGAATTTTGCGCAGCATTTTCTTGACATTCTCCTGCCCGATGACTCGTTCAAAACCCATAGCCGTCCCTTTTAACCTCTCCTTTTTAACCAGATTTCAGGATTAATGATCTTTGTATTTTTCCAGATTTCGAAATGAAGCATGGCCCCCGAAAGAGATCCGGAATTTCCGACCCGGCCAATTTCCTCTCCCTGATGCACCTTTTGTCCGGGAACCACATCAATTTCAGAGAGGTGCGCATAAACGGTGTAGTAACCGCCGTAGTGATCGATAATCAGGATGTTCCCTCTGCCGCGCTGCCACGTAATCGCCGTTACGATGCCGTCGGCAGCAGAGCGCACAGGCGTTCCGAAGGGGGCCCGAATATCGATGCCGATGTTCTCCTGGATGGTGTGGAGCTTTTTGTTTCGCACACGTCCGTAATGATTGATTATTTTCCCTTTTGTTGGCCAGGGAAGTTTGCCCTTAAGGGCAGCAAAGTGGCTGACTTCGCCTCGCCGGGTGGCTGTTGCCGTTCGTGTTTTTTCTTTTGACCGAATAAGCGATTTGATGGCTGCTTCGGCTTCCTGGTATTCCTTGAGTTTTTGAGCATAGATCTTTTTGTTATTTCTGATCCGACTCAGTAATTTTTTTCGCCGGGTCCGCTGAATAGAGAGGTTGCGCTGTTCCTTTTTCTTTTCGGCGATGAGCGCCTTCTGCCGTTCCCAGCTTTTTCGCAACAGATCCGTTTGAACGGCGATTTCTTCCTTTTGTCTTTTGAGTGTCTCAATCCGCCGCCGGTCGGCGTCCATAATGCGTTTTCGGTACTTTAACCAGACCAAGGCTTGATTAATGGATTTCGCCGAAAGAAGAATTTCCAAATCCAGAAGCGGACCTTCTTTGTAATACCGAACGGCCCGGCGGGCATAATCGTTTTTTAAAATCTGGTAATTCGATGTCAGTTTCAATAGACGCTTATTCTGCAAGAAGATTTGATTTCGCTGCTTCATCTCTTCCACGGAGAGTTTTCGCAGAAGTGAGCGAATGAGATCCATTTCCCTCTCGGTCCGTGCCAACTGTTCAAGAACGGAGGTCTCCTTTTTTTTGGAAGATTGGTACTTTTTGCGGTATTTCTGGATTTCCTTTCGAATGGAATGCAGCTTTTTTTGCTGTATTTTGGAAGAAACCTTTTGGGCATGTACAAACGAAGAAGACGGTACCCATTGAAGAAAAAATCCGAACAAGACAAATAATAACAAGTAGTTTAGAAATTTTGGGTTTTTAAACATGCCTTGGTTTTTCGCGTGTTGATTCATTACGGTCTGCCGTTGTCTGTAGAGACACCGGTTTCAATTTCTTAAAAAATAATAGAAAACGTGCCAAAAAGCAACTGAAAAGAATAAGCATTCCTTCAAAATTTTACTTGACAAAATGCCAAATTTTTCGTAAAATCTAACACTACGAAAATCAATTGGTTACTTTGAGGAAACGATTATGAATGGTGATTAACCAGATAATGGACGGCTGATTAAAAACGAAGGAGGAAAAATGGTTAAGCTTCACTTTAACTTCAAGGATTTGTTCCGGTCGGCACGACTGGCGTTCAGTATCCAGCGCGTGTGGATTAATTTTGTTGGGTTGGTCATTGGCTTCCTGCTGTACGATGTTTTTACGTATGTCAGCTTTTTGGCGTCCGGAAAGGGTTTTGTTCCGATGTGGGAACGCTTCGGATTGTTTCCCTGCCTCTTCGGACTGGGCGGCCCCTGGTACAGCTGGGTTCTTTTCTGGGTGGGCGTTCTTCTGCTTGTCGCCATTATTCTTCTCACCAACACCGCCGTCTCCCGGGCCGTTTACATGAATCTGAAAGGCGAAACCTTTTACACCTGGAAAGAGGCGTTTGGATTTTCCCTGAAGCGATGGGGATCCACGGTGGCTGCACCCACGGCGATTATTGGAATTGTTTTATTCTTTGCAATTGGGGCTATTATAATGGGACTGCTGGGGCGCATTCCGTATGTGGGAGAGCTCGGAACGGCCTTGATGACCCTGTTCTACATGAGCTCAGCCCTGTTTGTTTTTTTCCTGATTTTGGTTCTCATTGTGGCTTTGTTTTTTGTTCCTTCAATTATCGCAACGACTAATGAGGATGCGTTTGAAGCCGTTTTTCAATCGTTCTCCATTTCCACCGGCCAGCCCTGGCGGATTATTGGGTATGGATTTGTTGTTTTTGTGGTGGAAGTTCTGGGGTTTGTCATTCTGGCCTGGGCGGTAAAAGAAGCCTTCCTGATTTTTAATTTCCTCTTTGTTGTCGGAATGGGCCACAAATTCCTGGACTTAATGAACAATGGAATGGCGTTGGTCCAAAGCTGGGTGTATCCAACCCTCAATTGGATTCAGTACGCCTTTGGCGATTTCTCCCGCTATTTCTATTTTGCCCGTGATTTCGTGCCAAAAGATGTTCCGGTGGTTATGGAAATTTCCGCATGGATTTTTGCCATTTCCATGCTGGCTGTGGGAGGATTGGTTGTTTCGTACGCCGCAGCAATCGGCAATTCCGGCCTTACCCTGATGTACTTGGTCATGCGCAAACATCAGGATGACGAGAATCTTTTGGAAAGAAAGGAAGAGGAAGAAGAGGAAGAAGAAGAGGAAAAAACCTCCGAAGAGACCCAGACTGAGGACTCTGCCGAGAGTGAAAAATCGGAAGACGAGAACACATCTTCCGGAGAGAAGGAAGAGAAGACCGACGAATAAATTTGAGGAATAGTCAATTTTTAGATGGGGCGTTGGCGGGATTTCCCGGTCAACGCCCTTTTTATGTAAAAGTGATTTACTGCGTAATTGGGTGAAAAGACGTGCCAGTGGAATTATACACCTATTCGGGAAAAACATCCATTCAGGATATTCTTGGGGAGAACATTCTTTACAGGGATCTGAATCCGGTATCCCCACGCGTTCCCCCCTTCAGCCAGATTCGCAAAAAAGTGGACTGGCGGCAACCTTTTCCTCCAAGAAAGGCTTCGCCGGAGTACGCCAGAATCATTCTTGAATATTTGAAGTACCATGATCCGAATTTACCCCGGCAGATTCTTTTCTTTGGAGATACGCCTGGAAATGACGGTGCGGTCGTTCGGAATTTACAGCGGCTCAGCGGCCGGTTAGTCTTTGGCTTTATCGGAAAGGACGTTCCTTCCGAAACGGGAACACTTTCCCCAGACCCCCCTCTTTTTCTGGCCAATCGCTGGGAAGGGATTCCTGAATTTTTTGCCCATATTGAAACCCTCGGCTTTCGCTGGGACCGGAAGACGGCTGTTCTGGTGGACATGGACAAAACCCTGATCGGGGCCCGCGGACGGAATGACTCGGTTATTGATCAGGCCCGGATGGAGGGCGTGAAAAAGCTCATCCAAAAAGCGCTGGACAAACCGTGGCAGGAAGACCATTTTCTCCTCATTTACAAAACCTTTAACGAACCGGCGTACCATTTTTTAACGGAGGATAATCAGGATTATCTGGCCTTTATCTGTTTAGTGATTCTCGCCGGGGTGTGGAGTTTTGAAGATATCGTTGAGCAGCTTGTCCAGAAAAAAATTGCTTCTTTTCAGGAATTTTTAAATCGCACGGCGTTCCTTTTGCAACGCCGGCCTGTGCCGGTTGTTGCCCCCTATTTTGAAGAGGTCTTTCTGGCCACGGTTAAGGGGGATCCGACTCCCTTTAAATCCTTCCGGCGGATGGAATATCTGGCAACCATCGAGAGAATCGATCGGCTCCAAAGCACCGATCCTGCAGAAATCCTTCAATCTGAAATTACCCTGACCCGGGAAATTGTGGATACGATTTTGTTCCTGAAGGAAAAGTCCTTCGGACCGGTCTGGTGTATCTCTGACAAACCCCCCGAAAGCACGTTTCCCACGGATGACCAAAAGCAGAACGGATATCTTCCGCTTCATCAAAAACCGATGAAAATGGTCGGTAAGAATATTAAATCCCGGCTGAAAGAGCCGGGGTAGTCTGTCGGTACGTGGCGGGGTCCGTCCCCCTTTTTCATGAAACGCCGATTGAACTTTTCTGTTGATTCTTTCTCCAAAAAATGTTAAAATGTAATGCGTCTGAAACTTTGCCGTTGCAAAGGATGTAAATAAAAATTGGGGATGCTCGATTCAAAGAGACTGTTCAGTCGGATAATCAGGAAAGGAGTGAGAATCATGATTACGATAGAGCAAGTGGAAGAGTTGTTGTCGTTCAAGGCCGATCCTTTTCTTATGAGCAGTTTGTATTTGAATGTGAATGAAAAACGATTTTCCAAAAAGGAATATGTTATTCAGCTGAAAGACCTCATCAAACAGCGACGGCAGGATATAAAAAATACGGATGTCAGTTCTGAAATAAAAGCCTCCCTTGAAGATGATTTTAAAAAAATGCAAAATTATGTGGAGCAGGAATTTTCCGGGAGGGGCGTCCGCGGTCTGGTTATTTTTTCGGCATCAAAAAGGAATTTTTGGCAGATCTATCATCTTCCCCAACCCGTTAAAAGCCGGCTCCTGATTAACAGCGAGCCCTATGTGCGTCCCCTGACGGCCCTTCTGGATGAATATAAACGCTATTGCACGGTTGTGGTCAGCCGGGACAAAGCCCGTATTTTTGAGGTCTATTTGGGGGAAATCACCGAGCATACGGAAATTTTCAGCCAGGTTCCCGGTAAGGTGCGAATCGCGGGTTGGTACGGACTTGAAGAGCGGAGAATTGAGAGAAACATTGAGGATAAAATTCATCGCCATTTCAAAGGCGTGGCGGACGCAACGCTGGCGTTCTTTAAACGGAAACGATTTGACTGGCTCATTATCGGGGGGAAAAAGGAGAGCATTTCAGCGTTCGAAAAACACCTGCATACCTACCTGCGGGAGCGTATTGTGGGCCGCATTGATTTGGATCCGGATACGTCGCTTCATGAGGCTCTTCTGAAAACCCAGGATGTGGCGCGACAAATGGAACGCGAAGAAGAGGCCCGCTTGATTCAGCATTTGCTGGATGAAGCGAATTCAAATGGTCTGGGAGTCATGGGGCTGGAAGACACGCTTAGAGCGATCTGGCAGGGACAGGTGAATGTGTTGGTAGTAAAAGATGACTTGTCTGTACCGGGATTTATTTGCCCAAAATGCGGCTATATGAGTATCGAAGAATCCGAATGCCCACACGATAAAGTGTCCATGACCCCGACGCCCGACATTTTGGAGGAAGCGGTGGAATCGGCAATTATTCAGAATTGTCAGATCGAACATGTTGCGGAGTCTCAGGAACTGGATAATATCGGAGGAATTGGCGCCATCTTGCGATTCAAGATTTGAAACGTTTGTCCAATTGATCTCAGGGAGAACGTGCCATCTCTGTTTTCCGGGATGGCACATTTTTGTTAATGACCGTGTAAATTAAAGGCTTTTTTATGAATGAATTACGGCGAGACCCGGTGAGCGGCCGCTGGACGATTGTTCTGACGGGAGAAGAGGTTAAGATAACGGATTTATTATCCGTTCCTCACGCAGTGACTAACCAGCCCAGTGAAACCTGCCCCTTTTGCGAAGGAAACGAAAGCCTGACGCCCCCGGAGATCTTTGCGATCCGTCAAACCGATTCCAGCCCCAATTCTCCGGGATGGCGCATTCGTGTGATTCCGGATCGAACCCCCATCCTCCAAAAACACGGAGATATTGATAATCGGGCTGCGGGAATCTACGATGTTTTAAACGGCATTGGCGCCCACGAAATCCTGATTGAACATCCGCATCATTCCATTAATATTCCGGAATTTTCACCTGAGCACATGACGGACATCCTGAAAACCATGCAGCTCAGAATAAAGGAGTTGAAACAGGATCCCCGGTTCCGCTATGTTCTGGTTCATAAAAATTATGGCGAAGCGACCGGAAATACACTAAGGCACGCCTATTCTCAAATCTTGGCGACACCCATTACCCCCCGCCGAATCCGTGACGAATTGCTTAATGCAAAAGAATATTACAGTTACAAAGAACGCTGTGTCTTTTGCGATATCGTTGATGAAGAAATTCGGCGAGAGTCACGCGTGGTCTTGAATGATGGCAACTTTTTGGTTTTTGAACCGTTTGCGGCAGGACGGCCCTTCGAAACCTGGATTCTCCCCCAACGCCACGAGACCTTTTTTGAAATGAATACCGGGCTCCCGGCACTGGCCGAAATTTTCATTACAGTCATGTCAAAGATGAAAAATCTGCTAAATGATCCTTCCTATTTGATTACCCTGCATAACGGACCCAATATTGCCGCTTCGGCAAAACGGGGATACTGGAAGACTCTTAAACACGATTTTCATTGGCATTTTGAGATTGTGCCGCGTTTGCGAAACAGAAGTAGTTTTGAATTGGGTTCGGGCATTCCCATTAATCCGGTTGCACCGGAGGTTGCCGCACGAATCCTACGGGAAAACAAGGGAGAGTAAATGAATATTTTTCGTGATCGAAATATCGGATGGATTGAAGTAATTTGCGGTCCAATGTACAGTGGAAAAACGGAAGAACTGATCCGGCGGTTGAGACGGGCCCAAATTGCCAGGCAAAAGGTGGCCATTTTTAAGCCAAAAATTGATACGCGCTACAGCAATGATCACATTGTTTCCCACAGTGAGCAGCAATTGCCTTCCGTGTCTGTGGAAACGGTGACCGAGATTCGCAAATATGCGGCAGAAGCAGAGGTCATTGGTATTGACGAGGCACAGTTTTTTGGAATGGACCTGATCCCGTTATGCCAGGACCTGGCGGACAGCGGAAAGCGGGTGATTGTGGCCGGATTGGATCTGGATTACCGGGGAGAACCCTTTGAACCGATTCCTCAGCTGTTGGCAGTTGCAGAATACATTACGAAGACATTGGCCATTTGCATGGTGTGTGGAAATCCGGCCAGTCGGACCCAGCGGTTAACCAAAGATGAAGCCCGGGTGGTGGTCGGCGGGCAGGATGTTTACGAGGCCAGATGTCGGAAGTGCTTTGTTCCACCCCATAAGTAATCACTCGATTGAATGGAGACGGCTCTATGGTTGAACGATTAATCAGTTTTGTCGGAATTTTTGTCCTATTGGGCATTGCCTGGTTAATGTCCAATAATCGGAAGAAAATCAGGTTTCGAACGGTCTGGGTGGGCATTGGCATGCAAATTGTTTTTGCCCTGATTATCTTAAAAACAAAGCCCGGTTTGCTTCTGTTTGATTATTCCCGGATTATCATTGATAAACTATTGAGTTTTACGGATTTCGGTTCGGTGTTCTTGTTTGGAAATCTTTATCGGGCCACACCAGACATTGCGCGTGAAGTGGGGGGTGGAGGCCCCTTTCAATTAATGGATGCCAGCACGGGGCATTTTGTAAATGTGGGAACCATTTTCGCGATCCACGTGCTGCCCACGATCATTTTCTTTGCCTCTTTGATGTCCATTCTTTATCACTGGGGAATCATGCAAAAATTTGTAGCGGCTATGGCCTGGATTATGACAAAAGCCATGAAGGTAAGCGGTGCGGAATCGCTTTCGGCGGCTTCCAATATTTTTGTGGGTCAAACCGAAGCACCACTGGTAGTTAAACCCTATGTGTCAAGCATGACCATGTCTGAATTAATGGCCATTATGGTGGGTGGTTTTGCGACGGTTGCAGGGGGAATTATGGCGGCGTACGTGCGTTTCGGAATCGATGCGGGGCACCTCATGGCGGCCAGCGTCATGTCGGCGCCGGCAGCGCTGGTGATGGCAAAAATCATTTACCCAGAAACGAAAGTGCCCCAAACTGCGGACATGGTTAAGGTCAACGTAGAAAAGAATACGGAAAATGTGATCGATGCCGCGGCCCAGGGAGCAGCCGAGGGTCTGCGGTTGGCCTTGAACGTGGGGGCCATGCTTCTGGCATTTATCGCCCTCATCGCCATGATCAACTACGGACTGAGTTTTTTGCACACCAGTCTGAAAGAAATCTTCGGCTACATCTTCATGCCCATTTCATTTTTTATGGGTGTTCCCCCAAAAGATCTGGTTGAGTTTGGAAATTTATTGGGAACCAAGATTTCAATCAACGAATTTGTAGCCTACGTGGAACTGGGGGCCATCAAAAGCCAGCTTTCCCCGCGGACGGTCATTATTGCCACGTATGCCCTGTGCGGCTTTGCAAACTTCAGCTCCATTGCCATCCAAATTGGGGGGATCGGCGGAATTGCTCCCAACAGACGGGGAGATTTGGCCAAGCTGGGATTGCGGGCCATGTTCGGCGGGGCACTGGCATCCTGGCTGACGGCGACCATCGCAGGAATGATCATTTAAAAATCCGAGGAAGCCGCCCCCGGGAGGTGTTCGAGGAAACATGAAAGAAAGCGCAAAGGGCGACACACACGTGCTCATGCATTATCTCTGGAGGCATCGGGGTGAATGGAGTCAGGCTCTTTTTCGTCACTTTAAGAAACGATTTACCGGAACAAAAATGTCAGATTACAAACGAGAGTTAGAAGAAGCAAAGAACTTTTTGGAAAAGCAGGTGCCGAAGTTTCCATCCATCGGAATCATTCTGGGATCGGGATTGGGAAATTTCGCAGAAGAGTTGTCGGATACGATTGAGATTTCGACGAAGGAGATTCCTCATTATCCGGTTTCAACCGTGAGCGGCCACGCCGGGAAGTGGATTTTCGGCAGGATTTCCGGAAAATATGTGCTGGCGATGAAGGGGCGCGTTCATTTCTACGAGGGATACCCGATGCGCCGCGTGGTTTTTCCAACCCATCTCATGGGTGAAATCGGTATTCAAACCCTGTTGGTTACAAACGCTTCGGGTGGAATAAATCCGCTTTTTCGCCCGGGCGACCTGATGCTGATTGAAGACCACATCAATCTTTTTTTTACGAATCCGCTGATCGGGAAAGCAGAATCGGAATTTGGGCCGCGATTCCCGGATATGTCCCATCCGTACGATCCGAACTTGATGGCACTTGCGGAAAGAGTGGCCGCAGAAGAAAAAATCTATTTACAAAAAGGGGTGTTGATCGGGAGCCGCGGCCCCACCTACGAAACAGCGGCGGAAATTCGAATGTTTCAGCGGTTGGGCGGAGATGCGGCCACCATGTCCACCATACCGGAGGTCATTGCCGCCAATCACAGGGGAATGCGGGTGTTGGGAATTTCCTGTATCACCAATCTGGCAACCGGCCTTTCGGCCCAACCCCTTTCGCACAAGGAGGTTACCCTTGTTGCTGACCAGGTCAGAGAAAAATTTCACCGTCTGGTAAAGGCCATTCTTAAAGCACTGCCAAATGAAAACCGGAGGTAGCATGCAGAAGATTGTGGAATGCGTACCCAATTTTAGTGAAGGACGTGATCCGTCCGTGATTGAGGCGATTGCCGAAGCCATCCGGTCAACGGAAGGCGCCATGTTACTGGATGTCGATCCGGGGAAAGCGACCAACCGCACGGTGTACACATTGATCGGATCGCCGGAAGCGGTTGTGGAGGCTGCCTTTCGGGCCGTTAAAAAAGCATCTGAACTGATTGATATGCAGAAACAAAAGGGTGAGCATCCCCGCATCGGGGCGGCCGACGTGGTTCCGTTTGTGCCGGTTTCGGGCGTAACCATGGAGGAATGTGTACAGCTGGCGCATGAACTGGGGAAACGGGTTGGTGAAAGCCTTAAAATTCCCGTCTATCTGTACGAAGAGGCGGCTACCCGCCCGGAGCGGAAAAATCTGGCGGAGATTCGAAAGGGAGAGTATGAAGGGCTTCCGGAGAAATTGAAGGACCCAAACTGGAAACCCGATTACGGGCCGGCCGAATTCAACCCCCGTTCAGGAGCAACGATAATTGGCGCACGCGAGTTTCTGATTGCGTACAATATCAATTTGAATACCCGCGATCGGAAATTAGCCCAGGAAATTGCGTTGAATTTACGGGAATCCGGACGGGCCAAACGGGATGAAACCGGGGCAATTATCCGAAATCCCGATGGAACGGCCGTAAAGATTCCCGGACGGCTAAAGGCCGTGAAAGGGGTTGGCTGGTATATCGAAGAATACGGAATCGCCCAGGTCTCTTACAATCTGACCAATTACAAAATAACCCCGCCGCATGTGGTTTTTGAAGAATCCCAGAAAGAGGCCGAAAAGTTGGGGCTGCGCGTCACCGGAAGCGAGCTGGTCGGGTTGATTCCACTGGATGCTTTGAAGCAGGCCGGGCGGTATTTTCTGGAAAAGCAGGGGAAAACAGGGGGTGTTCCCGAAGAAGAAATTATCCACATTGCCGTAAAATCCCTGGGGCTGGATGAATTAGCTCCGTTTGATCCCAAACAGAAAGTCATTGAATATCGTTTTCAGGAGCGCTTCGGGCCTCTGGCAAAAAGGACGGTTTGGGAATTTGCCAATGAGCTGTCGATGGATTCCCCGACGCCCGGAGGCGGCAGTACGGCGGCTCTGGCAGGAGCGCTGGCGGCGTCTCTTGTGTCGATGGTGGCGAATCTGACATACGGCAACAAAAAATACCGGGAAAACTGGGACGCTGTCAAACCCCTGGCCCTGCGTGCACAGGAATTAAAGGATGCTCTCTTAAAAGCG
>JAADHR010000198.1 GCA_013151735.1 Calditrichota bacterium
CTCAAATGATCCTGTCATTCTGAATCTGCCAGAGGCAGATGAAGAATCTCATTTAAAGCGGGGAGATTCCTCATCCGCTTGCAGCGGATTCGGAATGACGTTATGCAAATGGTTTGGGTCATTTAAAAATTGGCTTTTGGAATTTATTTGAGATTTGGAATTTCGTGAAAGGCATCTGGAGCAAAAACAATGACAAAGGTTTCTTTTCTTCTTTCAAAAATTCTTTTCCTGATTGTACTGATTTCCTTGCCCCTTTGGGCGCAGGAACCGGAGCTGCCACTTTACAAAAATCCGAAAGCGCCGCTGGAGGCACGGGTGCAGGATTTGGTTCACCGCATGACGCTTCGTGAAAAGGTCGAGTTGGTCTCCGGACACAGTCCCCGGACGGTGAAGAACGCACGGCTGTGCATTCCGGAGCTCATAAAAACGGACGGCCCTTTAGGTCCCACCTGCCGCGGACGCGCCACCAACTATTCGGCCATGATTAACATAGCGGCCACATTCGATTTGAATCTCATGCAAAAGGTGGCGGAAAACATTGGGGCGGAAGTGCGGATTCTGGGCTGCAATTGGCTGCTGGGGCCCTGTGTGAATATCGCCCGCGTTCCGAACGGGGGCCGCACCTTCGAGGGATTTGGTGAAGATCCCTATCTGGCATCCCGGATGACGGTGGTGTACGTAACCGGCGTGCAGAGTCAGCGGGTGGTGGCCTGTGTGAAACACTTTGTGGCCAACAACCAGGAGTTGGGGCGCGGCCACGTGGATGCCCGTGTGAGTGAACGGGCCCTGCGGGAAATCTACTTTCCGGCATTTAAAGCCGCCGTACAAGAAGCCGGATGCTGGTCGGTGATGGGCGCGTACAACAAAGTAAACGGCACCTACGCCTGTGAAAACAAGCATTTGCTGACGGATGTTCTGAAAAACGAATGGGGTTTTCGGGGCTTTGTGGTCACCGACTGGGGGGCGGCGCACTCGACCGTCAAAATGGCCAATGCCGGGCTGGATCTGGAAATGCCCTTCCCGAAATATTACGGAGACAAGCTGCTGCAGGCTGTCCAAAGCGGCCAGGTTTCCGAAAAGGTGCTGAACGACAAAGTCAGCCGGATTTTGCGCGCCCAATTCTGGGCGGGGTTGTTTGACGAATCGGTGCTGGACTACGGAGGGCACGACGACACACCCGCGCGGCGGGCACTGGCTTTGCAGGCGGCCCGGGAGAGTATTGTTTTGTTAAAAAATGACCGACATTTTCTTCCCTTGAAGAAAGATGCCTTTCGCAAAATTGCGGTTATCGGCCCCAACGGGAACGTGGCCCGGATGTATGGCGGAGGCAGCGGGGCTCTGAACGGGAATGAGGCCATTTCGCCGCTGGAAGGGATTCGCCAAAAAGTGGGAAACCAGATTACCGTGGCGTTTGCCCGGGGCATTCCGCCCAAACGCACTCGATTGCCTATTGTGAACGCGAGTTTTTACCGGCTTCCAGATGGCAAGCCGGGCGTGTACGCGGAGTATTTCAACAACAAAGAACTGAAAGGTAAGCCGGTTCTCACGCGTGTGGAGAAGGCGATCGATTTCAACTGGGGCTACGGAGGAAAACGCCAACCGGGAACGCCGGGGTCTCCGGCGCCTGGCATCGTCAACCTGGACCACTGGTCGGCGCGCTGGACAGGCCTCTTCCGATCCCCCGGCGAGGGATGGTACGACATCGGACTGAAATCCGACAATGGGGTGCGCCTGTACTTAAACGGAAAGAAGATCCTGGATGCCTGGACCAACAGAGACGCCGGAAAATTTAAAATTACGCGATTTAAATTCCAGAAAAACAAATGGTACAAACTTCGGGTGGATTATTACGAAAATGTGGGCAGTGCCCAGTGTAAATTGGGCCTGGCCCCGTACAAAGCAAAAGATTATTTTAATGAAGCCGTGGCCCTGGCAAAGCAGTCCGATCTGGCCATTCTGTGCATGGGACTGAATCCGCGGCTGGAAAGTGAAGACACCGACCGGGACAGCCTGCCGCTGCCGGCTAGCCAGGAGCGATTGATTCGCGAGGTAACGCGGGTGAATCCGAACAGTCTGGTGGTGCTGTACAACGCCACACCCATTTTGATGAACCGTTGGATGGACCGGGTGCCTGCGATTGTGGAGGCTTTTTACCCCGGACAGGAGGGCGGAACGGCGCTGGCGGACATCCTGTTCGGGGACGTGAACCCCTCCGGCAGACTGCCGATTACATTTCCGAAACGCTGGGCGGACACGCCGGTACACGACACCTACCCCAACCCCGACGTGGCCCTGTACAAAGAAGGGATTTTTGTGGGCTACCGGTACTACGACAAACACCGAATTAAACCGCTGTTTCCGTTCGGGTACGGGCTTTCGTACACCACCTTTTCGTACAGCCATTTGCGGATTCAACCGGCGAAAATTTCGCCGAAAGACACGCTGACGGTTTGCTTTGATGTGACCAACACGGGCAAAATGGCCGGGGACGAAGTCGTGCAGGTGTACATTCACGATGTGAAAGCCCGCCTGCCCCGGGAGGTCAAAGCCCTGAAGGGGTTCGCCCGCGTGCATTTGAAACCGGGAGAACGGAAGGCGGTTTGTTTGAAGTTGAATCGGTCGCACCTGGCCTACTACGATCCGTCGCTGAAGCAGTGGGTAGCCGAACCGGGCCGATTTGAGGTGTGGATCGGCCATTCGTCCCGTGACATCCGGCTGAAGGGGGCGTTTGAATTGAAAAAGTAGTTTGTGGGAAGGAAAATAAATTCGGAGGTTTTTGCAGGAAAGATTAGAAAAACATCCCCCTAAATCCCCCCTCAAGGGGGGACTTTAAGGGGGAGCAAAGAGCGACAGGTGACCCGTTCCCTGTAAGAAAAGTAAACAAAGAAATAAGGGAAGAATCTTTTGGGTCAGAACCCAACCGTCCCCCTTGGAAGGGGGACCATAGGGGGATGTTCTCTTGGGATTCGGTCAAATAATGGAAAAGCGACCCCACCCTAACCCTCCCCTTTCCAAGGGGAGAGGATAGGTGGGTGCACTATTGATAAAGCGAAGAACGGCCGAAAGCTCTTCAATTTGTTTGTCTCGGTGAATTAAGTGCACTTTGAATAAAGGGGCAAACGATCTGGCGTCCCGCTAATTTGCTGGAAACGATAATCGTCCCCTCCTTGCCAAGGAGGGGACCACAGGGGAGGTTAGCGGCAGCCATTCAATCAGAATTCGATCGTCAATTAATGCGCCTCAGGCAAACGTATCAAAAAAATTTAAGCATTGATCCCGCAAAACAGGCAAAAAATAAGACTCAAATAATTAGATCTTTGAACATTTTAAGGAGAATCCGGTGAAAAAATTTCTTTTTCTTTTGTATTTTATGGCATTTTCTTCGATGGCGTTGCCCGCCCAATCCCTTTACGATCTTGGGCCGGGGAAATATCCAGAATTTCAGGCCTACACCCTGGAACCCGGACTTCATTACGGCCCGGCAAAGGGAAAACAGCCGCTGCCGAAGACGATTCTCTACATTCCCATTACAGCTCAGCAATTGG